>CBFGTI010000129.1:0-15485 GCA_965651695.1 uncultured Imperialibacter sp.
AATCTCCCTGCTAATAGAGCTGTTCGGCCAGTGCTACAATAATGCCCTCGGGCCCGCGGAGGTAGCAGAGCCGGTACATGTCCTCGTACTGCGTTATCTCGCCAATAAGCTCCGCTCCATGTTGCTGCAGGCGCGCCACAACGCCATCGATGTCCGACACGGCGAACATAAGCCGGCGAATGCCCGGCGTGTTTACAGGCGCGCCCACTGACTCAGCACCGACCGCTTTGGGTGTGTGAAACTTGTCGAGTTCGATGCCGCAGTGGCCATCGGGCGTTCGCAACAGCGCGAGGGTGGCCCGCACGCCCCGCAGGCCGATCAGGCGACCGACCTCGGGCCCTTCCACTACCGTTTCGCCCTGAAATTCGAGGCCCAGTGCAAGGAAAAATGCTTTGGCGGCTTCCAGGTCGTCCAGCACTATCAGCACGTTGTCCATCCGCAGGAGCGATGGCTTGTTTGTTTTCTCGCCCCCAGTGGCAGGGTTGTCACCAACCTGCTCGGCCAGGGCAATAATGATGCCCTCGGGGCCGCGGAGGTACCAGAGCCGGTAGCCGCGTTGGTTAACATCCAGAAACTCCAGCATCTCTCCAAGTGGTTCGGCTCCGCGCCTCTGCAGACGGGCAGCAACGTCGTTGATGTCTGTAACGGCAAACATAATGCGGCGTATCCCCAGGGTATTCACTGCTGCGTTTTGGGGAGCGGCGGTAGGCGCCGGCCGGCGAAACTTCATCAGTTCAAGCCTGCCGTGGCCGTCCGGGGTTCGCATCATGGCGATGTCGTTTTTCACGCCGTCGAGCCCCACCACGCGGTCCACCCATTGCCCCTCAACAGTCATTTCGCCCTCAAGCTCCAGCCCAAGTTCGGTAAAAAAGGCGATGGCAGCCTGGAGGTCTTCCACAACGATGCCGATGTTGTCCATCCGCAGTAATTTGTTTTCGGTCATAGTTTATCGCTGGTTAACGGTCGCTTGCTACTGCTTTTCCTTAATCTTTATTTTCAAATCTTCCAACCTGTCCAGGTAAAGCTGAGCGTCTTCTGATCCTGACGCTATTGAAAGGTCATAGGCCTTGTTCACGGCCACCAGGGCCTTCTCTAAGTCACCACCGGCCTCGTATACCCGGGCAAGTTCGTCAAGCGCAGCTGTCGATTGCGGGCGATATGCAGCCCAGCGTTCAATAACCTCTATCGCTTCGTGCGTTCTTCCCTGCCTGAGCAGATAAGGCCCCACCCAGCTGAGTCTGTTTATGCTGTTCCATCGCTCTGCCCGTGGGAGAATGGTGAAACCGTATTTGGCAGAAAGCTCCCGATAATGGTCATCCAGATTTTTCAGGGCGTTACCCGGCTTGCTAACGATGTCGCGATAGCGGGCTGACCATTCTTTCTGGGGAAATACCAAATCCAGGGCCTCAAGCAGTGCGGGCAATGCGACGTCGTAGTGGCCTTCGTTGGGAAATACTTTGGAAATAAACCTGAAGGCCTCCGACCGGTAAGGTGCGAGAGCCTTTTCAAGCTCTTCGAGGTTTGCCCCAATTTCCGGCCATTGGCTGCCTGCGTCGGCATCCGCGGAGGTCACATAAAGGTACCGCTTGTTGTTGGGTGAGCTTTTTATCTCGTTGGCAAGGAGGTCAATAAACCGCTCGCCCGGTTGGTATCCCATGCCCAGCATATCGCCGGCTGCAATAGCAATATGGGCATCAAATAGCTCCGGCTCTTTTACAAAAGTATGCAGCACATAAACGGACGTAGGAGATAAGCCCATGATCATCCGAAAATCATTTGCACGATAATGCGCTTTCAACCAGGGGAGAAGTTCATCTTCCAGGTGCTTTGTAAATAAGTCCGGGTTTTCGTCAGACAGGCGCTCTGCTGGCCAAAAGCTGCTGCCATTGGTGTATACCGTGGGCATGTACGACATATCCAAAATACTCACCACAATCGTCTCAGGCATCCTCTCCACCGAGCTCAGGTGCTTTACAACGCCCGACACCATGAAAAAAAATTCATCCTCCAGCAAAATCAGCACCGGGTAGGTATGGTCGGCCGAGGCTGTGTGGAAGCTTTCCGGAAGATGAATGTTGAAGCTGCGCCGCTCACCTAAGATCTTCGAATGGATAGCATCCCGGCGGGCGTAAGTTAACGGAGAAGAGGTATGCTGAAGAGAAGGGGCAAGCTCCTGGCCGGCTGCCGCTTGCTGTGCCAAGAGCAAAATTGTGAAAATGTAGATTGCCTTTGTTTTCATGGTTGTCTGTCTCTAGAGCGGCCGATGTTCGGCTATGATGTGTGGAGGTTTAATTGTAACTCCGGTGGGCAGTATGCCGCTCAAAAGATAAAAATAGGCTTTGTGGTGGAGAATACAAGCCAAGTAATCGAAGAGTGCGGGTTAGGGTCAATGTTCGCTTTAGCAGAGTGCTAGCCATGTTTTTGCTTCCACTCGCCAATAAGGCAGGAAAAAGGGTTGAGCGGTTCATGTTTCCGGGAGTTCAATAACCTTCCCTTCTGCCCGCCTGATGCAAAACACTCATTATGCGAAGGCGCTATTGCCCCTGTTTGCCGGCTCATAGTAAAGGATGATTGCGCCAAAGCCGAAAGTTTTTGTATTCACAAGTTTAAGAGAAACCTTTTCTTGAATGGTTTTGAATAGCGGCAAGCCACCTCCTGCTATTACAGGGTGAATGCAAAGCTGGTATTCGTCTATCAAATTCAGGTTGGTTAGCGCTACTATCAAACCCGGGCTGCACGCCAGAATGTCTTTGCCGGCTTGTTGTTTTAGCTCAGCCACTTCTTCTTCAATACACTTGCTTGCCAACCTGGCACTGTCCCAGTTCACACTTTTCAGGGTGCGCGAAAAAACGATTTTAGGGATGTTGTCGATGGCTACAGCAAATTCGTCAGTTGGTTTGATGCCCGTAGGGTTCTTCACAACCGTGGGCCAATATTCCATTAGCTGGTAGGTTATCCTGCCATATAGCGCGGTGCCGGCGCTCTTTAACAGGTCAGCGTAGTGCTGATGTATTCCCTCACCAGGAATTACTGCTGTATGGTCGCAAAAACCGTCAACTGTCATATTGATGGCCGCAATTACCTTTCTCATTGTATTTAATTTAAAATAATTACAAAATACACTGTCGGCTAAAGTTTGCACTGCCTTCAAGGTACAATATATCAGGCCCGGCGGCACTGGCTTTTTTGCCGGCTCAAAGCCTGGCTGGAACTGCGTTGTGTCGGGCGGGTATGCCGAAATTAAGCTTATTCCTTATGGCAGGCAATCCAAGGCATCTAACTTCGGATCATTTACGCCCACATTCGTTTTTACCTGTGTGCTACTGATGTTTCAGCCGTTATTGCCCCACCTCTGGCGCGGCTGTGTTACTTTGTCTTTAATGACAACTAGCGCCCGCTCTTTATACTTTGCTGTGTGATGCGTTTATTCTTTTTCCGATAGAGGTAGTAGCTTTCATTGTCAATATACTCAAATCCGTTATTTTTTGATCTTAGTCTTGATTTGCCATGCTTCGACTCATGCCCGTTGTAATCAATGCTATATTTTTGGTTTTTACATTTTATTAAGCCGAGTAGCTCGAAATCTTTCCTGTCTTTAATCGAATCATTATCAGAAAATAAACTGCTTGTGATAATCAGTCCGCCTGATTTTATATATCTCTCGCAAGAATCTATCATTTTGCCACTAAACAACGACAGTAACAAATCAAATGAGGCGTATTCCAACCCTAAATCACTTCTAAAATCTCCTGGAATAAATTTCCAGTATGCCGGTTCCTTAAAGGTTTTATTTTGGTTGATGAAACTCGTAACAGCGTTAATATTTGAGAAAAAATCTATCGCCTGTTGACTCTTATCGATATATACAACATGATTAAGATAAAAGGAAGGTGTTATATGGATTGAGCAGCCCGGGTATATTACCGCCTTTGGATTAAATTCCTTCTTAATCAATTCAAAGAGTCCTGAACGCTCAAACCTAATTGATCTGTATAATTGAGTATATTTATCTTTCACTAAATCATTCATACTTGTCAGAATATCTTGAATAATGTAGTGGATAACGCTCGCATTTGATGCCCCGGCAGTCGAATTAGTATACGAAATCGAACACTGCCAGCATGATGTGTACACATTGCGCACGCCTAACATGGCACGAGTTGAAATATACCTGAAATATCCTGAGACTGCAAGACTATACTGGTGAGGCAACGGGCAACGAGGCACGCCACACTTATTTTAATTAAGCAGGTGCCTACTCGGTGCGTGCCGTAGCCTTTTACCAGATGATGGCTTATCCCTTTTTCTGATGAAATAGCCATAAGGAACTCCACACCCAACGGGCATTAATAAGGTCGCTTAGGACCCCAATATTCATCCCGAATCGGTAGAGCTATTCCCGCATCGGCGGACCGATCGCTCCGGCGAACCGGTGGCCGCTAAAAAACAATTTATACACATGAAAGGGAATTTTATTTGAGAATTATGTTGTCAAGTGAATATTTGCCGCTTCCTGTTAGCAATATTGCAATGCAAATACCGATTATGAGCAAATGATACTCATAGCCTTCACCAGGTTGATTTCCGAACCAGTTCATAAAAAAGCCATTCTTCATATTGGTTGTGTAAATCGCTTCCACCATTATTATAATCAGTCCAAGCGCCCATGCCCTGCTGGCAAAACCCACAATGAGCCCTATTGATCCGAATAATTCTATGAGGATAACAAGGATGGAAATAATCCAGGGTAATTTCATTGTGTTAGTGAAGAAACTCATGGTGGCTGAAAACCCGTAACCGCCAAACCACCCAAATAGCTTTTGCGCACCATGAGGGAGCATGACCACCCCCAGTGCAACTCTAAGTACTAACCCAGACCAATCGTTTTGAGAACCAAATAGTAGTTGTATCATGATTATTGTTATTGTGTAATGGCACAAAACAACTCCTCACAATGAACGGTAGCATTAAAGTAGTTTAAGAAATTACGGACGTCTTTCGCTTTTTTCTGAGCATGCTCAAAAAAACCGGCGTTATCCCCAGATAGGAAGCAATTTCCTTTTGCGGAATTCGCAGTTCCAGCCCAGGGTACTTTTCTGAAAAATGAAGGTATTTTTCCTCAGCTGTTTCGAATAGATTTTGTGTCATTCGGTTTTGAAGCAGAATGTACGAATTCTGAAACATTACCCTATTAAACTTTTCAAACTTCGGAATCAAGTCGTATAGGCGATTGTGATTCGTCAGGCTGATTCGAAAGGTGTCTGTGTGTTCAAGAGCTTGAATGGAATAAACCGCCGGCGTTTGCGTGACGAAACTTTTAAGATCAAACGCCCACCAGTTCTCAATTGCAAATTTTACCACATGTTCGGCCCCGGTTCTGTCAGTATAAAATATCTTGAGACACCCCTTAACAACAAAAGTTTGATATCGGCAAATGTCACCTGAACGTAAAACGAAATCCTTTTTGCCATAAGCTTTCGCTTCAAGGGTCGAAACGAACCATTCTTGCTCGTTTTGGTCGAGGTGAATAATGTTGGAGATATTCCGAAGTATACTTTCATTTTACTTCCTGATTCAAAGAGGGGCGATGCTGTTTGCTTTTACCCTGAGTGTAAATATAGCTAACAGCGTGGGCGTCTCCTGCACACTTGGGCGGAAGTATTGGTAAACGGCCCCGGGGCCGCTGCAGGCTGGTTTGAGCCCGCCTGTGCAGGAGCGTAAACGGAGCCCCTCAATAATGCTGCAAGGCCCCGTGAACGCCTTCTGACTCGAACTATCTGAACAATTCTACCGTGGTAGTCCGGCGTGGTGGATTGTCGAAAAAGTCGTACATAATTTCTAAAAACCACCTGGTGCGATCCTGGTACGGAAAGTGAGTAGTTCCCGGTAAAATGCAGAGTAGCGAGCCGGGGATGTTGTTGTGCATCTCCAAAAAGTGCTCGTTGCGTATTGCGTCACGGTCGCCGCCCATAATCATCACATCGGCCCTGATTTTTTTCAGGTCCGCTGTCTTAATGTTGGGCTGATCTACCAATAGCCTGAACTGTTTGCTCCGGATACTGTCGTTTTTTACCACTTCCCACATCCTGTCCAAAAGGGGTACCAACCCAGGGTCTATGGCAGTAGTGTCGGGCCGCAAGTTGGCCCCTGAGGCCAGAAGTTTCCTTACTTTTTCGGGATAGTTGATGGCCATAAGCAACCCCACAATGCCTCCGTCGCTCTGCCCCCAAATGTAGGCCGAATCAATTTTGAGATGGGTTAGCGCGGCATTCACATCGGAGGCCATTTGTTCGTAAGTGAGGTAGCCGGTGGGGCAATCGCTCTTTCCGTGGCACCTGGCATCGAACGCAATAACCTGGTAGTGCGAAGCAAACTCAGGTATTAAATTGGCGCGGCTGCCAATAGAGCCTCCATTGCCATGCAGCAGTACCATTGGCTTACCCTGGCCGTAGATTTCGTAGTATATTTTTACGCCATCGTGGTTGTAGAAACTACCTGCTTTTGGGTTATCGCCATACCTGGGCGATGCGTCTTGCTGTGCATGCAACGAAAAAAAAGAAAGGCATGCGACGATAAAAAATGTTCTGGATAGCATAGAATCAGTTTTGAATGTCGGCGTTAGACGCCCGGCATGGCCGCATGGTTACACCAGTTAATGGCAAAGCTTTGGCGGAGGCTCAGTTGCCGTTAAGCGTTCCATAGAAGTTAACAGCGGTAAACCGGTAACCTTTAGTGTGTAATGACTTCGCCATTCACCAATCCACTGTCCGGCAGATTCACAATCTCCAATTTTCCTGGCGTTCAATTCGCTGAATTCTGAAAAGGATCTTAAAACGCCTTTGCAATGTCGTTTAGTTAGGCCATGTCTCCCTCTTCGGAGAGGGTACAATGCTCTTCGTTAAGCTCATCAGCCTGTTGGAGCCGACGTGGAACGACTCCGTCCGGGCCGCCTGGAAGGACAACTCCAACAGGGAGGGGTATCTGTGTGCAGTCCGCTGCCTCTCCGAGTGGCCTGCTTGGTATTGTGACCAACCAGCAGCCCTTTAACTTAAGAGCATTGGGAGGCGCACAGCCAGTGATGGTAAGGGAGAGGATCATAAATAGCTAACTAAACGACATTTAATGCCTTTGCTGCTTTTGCCGGCTGCTTCTCTGGCAGCTGCGTTTTCCTTTTGCTTGCCTGCCGGTGTTATGCAATTATCGTAATCCCTGCCAGGTTTGCTTGATTGTTCTTTAAAAACGCATAAGTGATGCTGTCTACCTTACAGTTCACAAACTGAACTTTTTTAAATCTATCGTTATACTTGAAGAAGGTGTTTAGAATTGTTGCGTTTTCGAATTTAACCCCGTAAAAAGAACAATGTTCGAAGTGGCAATCCTCAAATGTGCCGGCAAAAGTAATGTTACTAATGTTTGCCTTGAGAAATTTGGTAAACTTCCAAACAACATCAGTTACCGCATTCCGCTCCAAATTTGAGTTCAGAATTTCCGCACCGGAAAAGTCCGCTTTAGAGAAGTCGCATTTCTCGATATTGCTTTTAAAAAACTCTGCATCAATAAAAGAACACTTATTGAACTGATTATTTGAAAGATTTGAAGATTGTATTTTGCTGTCGCGGATGTTCGAACCTGTAAAATCGCAAAGCTCAATATTGTTTTTTCCCAGGATCAGTCCCGATAAATCCGAATTCAAAAACTTGCAGTTTTTCATATTTGAAGAACCGAATTTTTCTTTCAGGTTCTTTAAACCTGAAAAATCGGCGTCGACCCAGTTGCCCTGCGACATATCCCAGTTCCAATCAAGATTCTTCCGGGAGTTTGAAATTGCCGCCGTTGCTGCTTGCTTGTTAAATGTCCCATAAGTTGTTGCGTCAACTTCATTCGACTGAAAACTGTCGGAGAAGTAGTTAAGGTCAACGGTAAGAATTTCGGCGAGCCTGTTTAACGTAGCAATGTCTGGCATAGATTCGCCACGTTCCCATTTGCCTACTGCCTGAGGACTGATGGCAACCTGTTGTGCAAGTTCAGCTTGAGAAAGACTCATTTTCCTTCTTGCTGCGGCAATCTTATTGCCAATTGATTTTGAATTTAGCATCATTTTGTTCTGTTTTTGTGATGCCACAAAGGTATTTTGGCTCATTGCCGGTGCGCAAACATTGTCCGCTACTGTTGGTTGTTTTCGCGCTACTTTCGGTTGCTTCCTGACAACCAGCCGTTGTTTTTGTGTGTTTCGTTAATGTTTGCCTCATTTTTGGGTTAACCCTCCCAATCAACGCCGGTTTTGATTCTGCCTTTTTTGTCTGGTTCTGCTTATTCCACAATGTCGTCGAGGGCACGAAACAAATTCAGAGGATATTCAGCTATACGGTTGCATAGATATAAATACCACTCATGGCCATAAACAAAATAAAGCTTCGTGCTATATCCTTCTTCTTTTAGCCTTACCAGCTGTTCAGTTTGGATGCCATATAAGCTTTCAAATTCGTACGAGTGCCTGTTCGGCTTATACTTATCGACCAATTGTTTCGCTCGTTGTTGCACCTCGTGGTGATGTGTGGCAATAGCGCATTTATGGCCTTTCGAGAGTAGTTGGTCAACATAATCTAAATACGTCTCATCTAACTTTTCTCCTCTTGGCATCGACAGTCCTTCCGGAGTATGGAATGCTCCTTTTACAATTCTAATTCGGCCTTTTTCATTGATTAGGTCCTTAAAATCATCTTTAGTCCTGTATAAATATGCTTGAAGCGTAATAGCCAGGTTTGAATATTTTTTTGAGGCTTTTTTGTAGGTGTCAATTACAGCATCGGTTCGTTCTACGCCTTCTGCACTTATGATTACCTCAATATTCTCTTGCGCCGCCTCGCAAAGCAGGCCTAAATTTTGCAGACACAGGTCTGGTGAAATTGCTAATCCTATATGTGATAAGTCTAAGGATATAGTGGAATTCAATTGCTCACTTTTGATCTTTTCAGCGATCCTCAGAAATTCGTGGGTGGCTTGAGAGGCCTCCTCTTCTGTTTTTGTGTTCTCTCCCATAAATTCTACCGAACACTTAAAGCCCTCATTATTTCCCTTTAATACTTTTGGGATCGTTTCATCCAGCGTTTCACCTCCTATATAGCGATCTGCAGCTTTTCTGAGTACCTTATATAAATGCCTGTCGTTCAACACATACTCTTTTGCGTTTTCATCAAGAGCAATTTTTTTCAATGCGGCAGCTCCCATTTGTAACAGTCTATCCATAAATATTGCTTTTTAGTAATTCTTAAGGTTTTGGGTTTGTGCAGTGGCGGTTTTTGAGGCCATAGCAATGAGTTGGGTACAACGCTAATGTCGACCTGGTTGCCACTGCCGGCCGTGGGTAAACGTGGTAGCGAAGATAAATGTTTATAGTTACACTTCACCCGCCATTGTGCAGACCTGTTGTGTATTCCCGCCTTGCCCGAGTTGAAAGACCCCGGAATATCCTGGGGGCGCAAGACCTTACGCCTCACTCGCCTGGTGCGGGCGACGCAGTACGCCAGCAAGAGGCAGCCTGCTTGATAAACCGATTGGCGGCAATTTGTCCCCCATTCTTTTTACTTGTACCAAATTAATGAAATTCGCTGCAAGTATCTGTCTTTGCAGGCTTTGCGGCAATCGGGCCCAACGGATTGCAAATACGGGTAGGCGTGGTTTTCGGTTCGTTCGTTTCCGCAGTGAGAAAAACGCTGAAACGAAGGCTGAATGCAACCACCAGCCCCACGCTTACCTATATTGGTTGTAAACCGCTTTACCTGATTTAATTTCTCAGTTTCCTTTTTTGGTGTTCTGTTCTTCCAGCCATTTTAATATTGCCTGGTTTGTTTCTTTTGGCTTTTCTTGCTGAATCCAGTGACCGCAATCCAAGCTAACCACGTCTAAATTCGGTGCGAAATTTTTTAAGGTTTCAGACTTCGGAATCATGTCCCGGTCACCATAAATCATCAAAGTCGGTTGTAGAATAGTTGGCTTCACTTCTTCCAACAAATGCCAGTTGCGGTCCAGGTTTCTGTACCAATTTATGCTCCCTGTAAACCCCGACGATTCGAAAGCGGAAACAAAAACGGACAGTTCGTTGTCGTTCATTATGGGCTCACCAAGTGGTTTACCTGCTCTGGCAATATTAATCATTAGCATTCCCGGCTCTGGCGGTGCAGGAGGTACATTTTTGCGAAACAGATTGCGAAGAAACTGCGAGGTGTTTCTCTCCAGTATAGCGTCTGCCACCCCCGGTTGCCTGTTGAAGTGAACAAAATAGAAGTCTGCACCAAATACCTCTTCCATCAACTCGATCCAGGGTTTTTCACCACGCTCCTGGTAAGGCAAAGCCAGGTTTATCACTTTGTTTACCCGCTTCGGATGCAACAAAGCAAGATTCCAAACCACATTTGCACCCCAGTCATGACCAATAAAAGTAGCGTCTTCGTATCCGTAGTGGTCGAGAAGTGCTACCAGGTCGCCGGTCAGGTGCTCAATGTCATAAGCAGTTACTTCAGCCGGGCGAGAAGAGTTGCCATAGCCACGCTGATTCGGAACTATGACGTGGTAGCCCGCTTCGGCAAGGGCAGGCACCTGATGCCGCCACGAAAAGGCATGCTCCGGCCAGCCGTGACATAGTACAATTGGTTTAGCGGCATTTTTTCGGCCTGCTTCAAAGACTTCCAGCTCTACACCATTAACTGAAATTAGAGCAGGCTTCGGGAATCCTTTTTCATCAGGAACTGAGTTCGTAACGTTTGTCATTTTCATGTTTTTTGAAGATTTGAGACAAACGTAGGGCAGGGGTGAGACAGCCTTATGTCAAGGGTCAGTGAGAGCTTTGATATTTGTCAAAATATTCTTGCAAGGTCAAGTTGTGAGGG
The DNA here is from genome assembly GCA_965651695.1 of uncultured Imperialibacter sp. Classification (GTDB taxonomy): domain Bacteria; phylum Bacteroidota; class Bacteroidia; order Cytophagales; family Cyclobacteriaceae; genus Imperialibacter. Next base: position 10,887 of record CBFGTI010000129.1, read on the forward strand.
GCGAAGTTTTCTGACAGCACTTCCATCTTGCGTATCCGGTCGGGGCGAAAAAATCGAAATTCCTTTCGCAAGCGGCACCACGCAATCAAATACCAATTATCGGCACTTAATATGGCAAAGGGCTCAATCTCTCTGTCGGTGGCAATGCCCTCCTTATTGATATACCGTATTTTGACCAGCTTGTAGTTGGTAAGCGCATCTTGTAGGTCAGACAAATTGCTGCTGCTTCTTTCCTGGTTAAGCGCCTCGTCATATTGAGTTCGCTCGGCCAATAAATTGGCTTTGTCCTGAACGGTATGTCTGAGAATCGACTTGATTTTATCAATTGCCTCTGCATAGTCGTGTACGAAGGAGGCATCTTTGCTTTTCAATACGAGCTGTTCTGCCAGTATCAAAGCATTGGCTTGCTTTTCGGTAAACATGATTGGTGGGATTCTATAGCCCTCCATTAAATTGTACCCCTTGCCTTCTTCAGTCAAGATAGGTACACCCGCCTTTTCCAGAGTTTTGATATCTCTGTAGATGGTTCGAGTGCTCACACCAAATTTTTCAGCAAGACTTGCCGCTGTCAGCCTTCTTTTGGTCTGCAACTGTGTTAATATGGCAGTCAGTCTCGAAATTCTTTTGACTTCATCTCCTTCCATTCGACATCTGTTGAATTACGGTGGTGTGACCGGGCTGGCGAACCAGCCGGCGTGCAACGGGGCGCCCCGTGAGTCTTATTGCTCACGGCCGTCTACCCGATTGTGCGGTCGTTCTTTTAATTTCTTAAATCCAGTTCTAATTGTTCTTCGTCAACGTCGAGGCTTTCAAACTTCAAGTCTTTAAGTCTTGTTGCCAAGCGCTTTAAAATTTCTCGAATGCCATTTGGGGCTTCTAAGTCGATTTCGTTTAGCTTAATTCTCTTTCCAAGGAAGAAGTCGGTTTGAAATTTGTCTTCTGACTTCAGTTTTTCAATTACCTGTTCTTTGCCAGTCAAATCGATTAACGGTACTATTTCCAGGATCGGCTTTTTTGTGTCTGTGTCAATTAAATTCAGCCGGAAGAAATAATTATCAATTTTGCCAAGGAGAACTGTTTCCAAGTCGTAAACCACACTTCCTACTCCGTCTAGTCGTCCGTAAAAGTCCAGGTCTTTAAATGCTGGTCGGTCGAAATACCATTTTCTGTCAACCAGTCCATTATAGTTATGAATTACTGCTGCTATGACCACAATCAGGGCAAATCCGAGTGAATAAATAATGGAATCGTTTAAACGGCCTAAAATTGTGGAAACTGAAAACCCACTTCTGATAATCGCTGGCAGAAAAGTGAAAGGAAAAGTCAATAGGAACGAAATTGTCAGTCCTTTTAAGAGTGATTTTCTTTCAGCAATTATTATGATCAATAGGCCTCTCATTTTTTAAATGCCGCATAACGCTTGGCTATGAAGCGTTACTTTTATCCCTAAAATAATTAATCAAAAGTAATGCTTTATAGCCGTTGTTGCAGCCGTTCATCTCTTCCTATGAAGCTTGTCGTCCTTAAAGCAAAAAACCTTTGTCAAGAAGTCCGTCTGGTTTAATTCCGGTCTTCTTTATCGTTCAAGTCGTTAGTCCAAGATTTGGATAAAGAATTGTCCCATCGTCAGTAAATTCTTTGTCGTTAATGAATTTGAGTTTCTTGTGGTCAATCATCCAGGTTCCTTTTACCTCAACCTGACAACCTCCGAGTCCAGATTTGTAAGTGAATCTATTGTCCTTCTCAAGAATCATAGTCGAACTCCATTCAAACCCATTCGATTTCGACTCATATACTCCAACAAGTCCATCATGAGTCGATTGTCCCTTCGCTAAAGATGTCAGAAGTACTAAAATAAATGTCAGTCGTGTCATAGGTGAATGGCTGCCAACGCCTGCCTAAAATGAGTGTGGGAGTTTAATGCAGCTCCGCTTCCACTGGCACTTAGCCACGGCGATGTTAAAATTATAAATTGTGGCGGGCAATCCAAGCCAACTGCCCTATGGCATCCGGTGAAGCCCACATTCACTTTACTGTTGTGTTAGGCACATTTTATTCCAGCTTGATAGAATTGAGGATTGCGCGAATGTCTGAACTTAAAAAGTCAGCTGGAGTCTGTGTAGATTTGAGTTGTTCGTTTATGTGAATCTGTAGTTGCCGCCGATTAAACTCAAGGACTCCGATTGAATATCCGTTACAATCATCCACCATTATGCTCTTTTTTGCCTTCAGATGAATAAATGGTATTTGAAAGTTCCCAAATCTCTCGTTTGTTGTCCCGATGATATCAGCAGAAGGATCCGACTCCAAAATTGCTTTTGCTTCGCTCAACAAGAATTCGTTTGGAGAAACACTAAAGTTGGTGTCAGTCAGAGAGGCAATGGTGAGGTCACTGTTTGTGCTCTTCAGCACAATCCAGAAACCTTCCTTTCCAGGTTTCTGAACATGTATTTTTTCAAATGACTTTGAGAACTCAATTTCTAATCCAATAGGATAATCGTGAGAAACCTCGGCTGCAGCCTTTGTGAGTCTGTAGGTCGTCCGAGTCTCCTCAAGACATGAAACAACGACTGTAGTCAAGGCAATCAGGGTAAATCGCATTTAATAGTATTGTTTAGCAGTAAAGCCATTGGGATTTTGGTTGCTCCAAGGCCAGTTTTGGAGGGAACCATTTAATTTACATTAACGAGCATGTTCCATTGATTAACAATGTCAGTGTCGCTAAACTTGAATATATAGTGGTACTGAGGGCCGATGGTTCTGTCATTGTTTCGGTTATAGTCGATCCAAACTAAAGCTCCAAGATGTCCGTCTATGAGCCTTGTGAAGTTGATGACTGTGTAGGTCTTTTTTCCATTTAGCTGTTGTAGGGCACTATCCGACACCAAGCCATTAAAACTAACACCTGAAGCCTTTTCCTTATCTGCCAAATCAAGAGGTCCATCAAGTGTAGCAACATCTTCCCAAGACAGAATTTCAGTAGAACACCAGAGTTCTTTGGTGCCGTAGACTTTTTTCACCTTAGGGTCTGACTTTATTATTTGTTTTGCTGCTGAATATTGTTCGATGCTTGCAAATTGAGCAGTCAGCTCAAGTGGCAGAGCAATAATTACAAAAATGAGTAGTCTAGCCATGGGATTTTTCTTGTGCCTAACGCCTGGCTATGAAGCGTTACTTTAAATTATTAATCAAAAGTAATGCTTTATAGCCATTGTTACCGCCTGTGCGCATCAACCGTCTCTTTATTTGTCAATCTTTTTACTAAATTTTCTCAACCCCATTTGATACAACTTATAACCCAAGCGAACTTGCAACAAACCTTTTGTCCCTTCAGACTACCAGGTGTCCAGCCGGTCATTGTCAATAATTCCTCTCTCATCTCGTCCTCACAGTCTTTTGGCAGCTTATGTTTTGAAAGTAAAACGTCAACCACTTTCCCATCAGCATCAATAGTCAATGTCATTGTTAGTTTTGCTGTCAACTCCTCGTCCTTTTTATGATACTTACTGATGATAGGTGTCAGGTATTTTCCAGAATAGTCCATAAGTGCATTCATTCCACCATCATAAGACGGGTTACTATCAACCGTTTGGTAAACTGTCTCGCAAGATTTAGTTTGTCCGAATGTCTGAATGCTTGTTAGAACGAGAATTGCAAATAAAATTCTTAGTCTATTTTTCATCGACTCTTTTGTCTGTTGTCCATTTTGTCGTCAGCGCATTGGCGGTAACGCTCGGCTAAAATGAGTGTGGGAATTTTAGGCGGTACCGCTTCCGTTCCCACTTAGCCACGCAGAAGATAAAAGTAACCTTTGTGGCGGGGAATCCAAGCGAGCCACACTCACCTTAGCTGAACAGCCCACATTCATTTTTAGCCATGTGTTAGGATTTTTTTATCACTTCGACGTCAGTGCCACCGACCCGAAGTTGCTTTACCACAGCTTCAAGTTCGGCAAGGTGCATTGCTGTTCCTATTCTGAAAAACTCGGAGAATGTACGTCCTCCGATTGTTATCGAGATCCGATTGGAGGTTCCGTCGCTTTTGGTTATGGCGTCGATTTCAAAGATGGTCTGATCGTCATAACTGTCCATTTCGAACCGGAGTTTAGAAATGTTTTCGATCGGCAGTGTGGTGCCTTCAATTTTTATGTATTTGGGAGTTATGAGAAGCTCCTTATCCAGTTGGCCTGCTTTTTTTTTCTTACTGCCCCAGTTCCGAAATCTCATCATAAGTATTGCGGAAAATGCACCAATGAAAGATATCCAGATCGGCCAGCCCTTCACCCCAAATTCGTTTAATAGGTACATTGTCAGCACGAAAATAAAGGCCAGTAGAAAGTACACGACCGGGTTGTTGTCTGTCGGCTGTTCCTGGTTACGTTTGAAAGTCACAGATATAAACTCCATCAACTCATGCCTTTTTATTGATCATTTGACGATAGCAAGCTTGTCTCTCGTAGGGTTGTTTTATACACAGGTCGTCAATGGATTAAGCTCAGAGGTATGAGCAAAGCACAAGGTCTGAGTCCCATAATTTTTCACCCCGCAGATAAGCATAAATCCTAACGCCGCGGTAAAATGAGTGTGGGAGTTTTATGCA
>CBFGTI010000130.1:0-15453 GCA_965651695.1 uncultured Imperialibacter sp.
ATTGAATGCCAGCTACAAAAGGCGTGAGAAGGTGTCCATCGATCTCCACTCACCCCAACAGGCGGTTTTATCGGTGGCTGTCACCGACAAGGCAAAAATCCACCACGAACCGGGCAACGAGAACATCAGAAGTTACCTCCTGCTGAATTCTGACCTAAGGGGCGAGATAGAAAACCCCGGACTGTACTTCGACCCCGAAAATAAAACGCGGTTGCAAGACCTCGACAACCTGCTGCTTACCCAAGGCTGGCGGCGGTTTACCTGGAAAGATGTAATAGAAGAGAAAAAGCCGGAGGTCAAGCACCTTGCGGAACCGGAGGGATTTAGTGTAGCGGGTAGAGTGGTTGATTTTTATAACCAGAAGAAGCCGGTTGTTTCGAAAGTAACGTTGACCGCCAGCAACAAGCATGGAGAAATCGTGGTAGATGAAGCCCAAACCGATTCTGCGGGTTTTTTCCTTTTCACGTCTCTCGATCTCGCCGACACCACCAGCATTATACTGCAAACTCCCAACGAGAAGAAAATGGCCAGGAAGGGAGGGAGGAAGGAAGTTGTGGAGGGTGGCGAGATCAACCTGCCTACCAAAATCCTGCTAACGCAGTTTAAACTGCCACAGGCTGAGTATCAGTTTGAAGAAGATGAAAAAGTAGAAGCAGGCAAATTCTTTGAAGCGTATTTGAAGGAGATTGGTAAAGCAAAAGAGATCAACGCAGCTTTCAGTTTTGGAAAGGATGTACAGGTATTGGAGGAAATAGAGGTGAGGGATTTCAGAAGCAAACCGAGAGAGAGATTTGACAGACCCGGGATGGTGCATGGCATGCCTACTTACAGAATTGATGCAGATTCTATCTCAAAGACGCTACTACCGACAACTTTTTTGGAAATAATCCAAATGGGGAAAGTTGCCGGTGTTACTGTTTCCGAAACTGGTGTGTTCTCGAGAGCAGGCAGCGCAGAATTTTTTCTTGATGGGTTGCGCATCAGGGAAGAACATGAACCTGTTAAAGTAATAATGTCAATTCCACCAACTCAAATTGATTTTATCGATGTTTTACGCGGCCCTCAAGCGGCTGTATATGGGTCTAGGTTTGCAGTAATGGTCTATACAAAACGGGAATCGTTAGCACGGGGCGAGTATGTTGCCAAAGGAGTCGAAAGCATTGTCCACCCCGGCTATTACCACGCCCGCCAATTCTACACACCCGACTACAGTACCAAAAAAGAATCGCACGGGCGCACCGACGTAAGGCCCACACTTTACTGGGAAGCGGGTCTGGCAACCGCAGACGGCGAACCGGCTAAACTTGAGTTTTATACCTCCGATGTGGCTTCGACCTTCGAAGTGCGTATTGAGGGGATAACCGAAGACGGGCGGCCTTTTGTGAAAACGGAGGAGTTTGTGGTGAATTAGTTGGATTGGTTGCGTCTCACTTTCGTATCAATACGGCTCAATACGTATCATTTTTAATCGAGGGGAGGAAGATTTCATGCATGTGACATGCAGGCTAAACGCTCACCATCACCACCTTCTTCGTCTCAAAATACTCTTCTTTAAAAAAACTGCTGATGTCGTGCACATGGTAGGGGTAGTCGATTTCTTCCAGTTCCTCATCCAGGTCGCCGCCTTTCAGGTAAAGAATACCGTTGGGGATGGCGTGCTTCGGCGTTCTCGAAATCTTACCTTTCACCCAATCAATAAAAGGTTTCAGGCGTGTCACAGCCCGGCTCACTACAAAATCCCACTGCCCCTTTAGCTCTTCGGCCCGCCCGTGGATTGCTGTTACATTGGCGAGGCCCAACGCCTGGCTCACTTCCTGCACCACCTTTATTTTTTTTCCGATGGAGTCTATCAGGGTGAACTGGACCTCCGGAAACAGTATAGCCAGCGGAACACCCGGGAAACCGCCGCCGGTACCTACATCAAGAATCTTTGTGCCTGGCCGAAACTGCACCATTTTGGCAATGGCCAGCGAATGCAAAACATGATGCAGGTACAGTTGCTCAATGTCTTTTCTGCTCACTACGTTGATTTTTGAATTCCAGTCGAGGTACAATGGGTATAATTGCGCAAACTGCTCCTTTTGCTTTGCGGTAAGGTTCGGAAAGTAATGGTAGATAATTTCGGGTCCCAAAGAGTTGCTATTGAAAAGCCAGGCTAAATATGATCCTTCTTGGTTTTCACCAGCTCGTACATGAGCTCCCGGGCCCGGTGCAGCTGTGCCTTCACGGTTCCCAGCGGCGCATCGAGCTCCACAGCTATTTCTTCGTAGCTCAGCTCGTCGAAGTAGCGAAGCCGCACCAGCTTCTGGTACTTGGCAGGCAGTTTGGTCACAAACTTCTGCACAATTTCTATCTTCTGTGTCTTAATAGTCTCTTCGGCGGGATTTAATGTGTCGTCCTGCACGTCGATGTTTACAGATTCGCCGCTGTCGTCGGTAAACGACGTGTTGAGGCTGTAGGTGTCGAGCCGCTTTTTCCGGATAAAGTCGATGGCATTGTTGGTAGCTATACGGAACAGCCAGGTGCTGAAAGTATAATCTTTCTTGAATTTGTGGAGGTTTCTGAAAGCCTTGGCAAAAGCCTCGATGGTGAGGTCTTCGGCGTCGTCGATATTGCGAACCATCTTAAGCACCATGTGGTACACCGGCTTTTTGTAGAGCTGCATCAAATCGGCATAGGCTTGTTCGTCGCCTGCCAGCGTGGCCTGATCGATCAAATGGAAATCCCGAAGAGCCTTGTCAGAAAATTGTTTGTTTACGTCCATGTAACCCGCTTTGCAAATGTAGCCCTGCCACCAACCAGCAGCAGGTAAACTCCATAGAATAAATCAATTACCGGTAACAGCCAGTAATTAAAACGATGTCCGGTTAGCCGATGGAAGTAACTAAGCAAACCAAAAGTTAATACTTCCCTGCCCAAAAAACCTGCCAGGAGCCAATATGGTTCAACAGTTCCAATGGCTAAAATAAGGAAAGAAGCCCAAAATCCTATCTGCGAAAAGGCCCACATCCCCAAATTAATTTTATCTGCTGTTTTATAGCGCTTCCCTATCGATAGATGGCGTAGCTTCTGCTTTCTGTACTGGCCGAAGGTGGTCTTCGGGTAAGAATACACCAGCGCCTGCGGGTTAACAACCGTATTCACATTTTTTGAGCCGGCGTGGGCATTTACAAACAGGTCGTCGTCGCCACCGGTTACCTTCAAATGGGCGTTAAAGCCTTTATTGTCGAGGAAGAAGCTTTTGCGATAAGCCAGGTTTCTTCCCACCCCCATAAAAGCACCTTTCCAGCCTGCCGAGCCCAGGTAGTTGATGCCCGTAATGGCCGTTTCCCATTGAATAAACTGGTTGAGAAAGCTCCTTTGTACCTGGTAAGGCGAGTACCCCAATACAATTTTAATTTCCTCAGACTGGAAGCCTTTCGCCATTTCTGCAATCCAGCAGTCAGAAGCAGGGCGGCAGTCGGCGTCGGTAAGCAGTACGATATCGTTTTTAGCTGCTTTAATGCCAAGCGTGAGCCCGTATTTTTTCCCATTTACGTGGGCAGGAGTACTTTCCACCCGCACCATCTTTAGCTTAGGGTTGCTGTTTTTTTCGGCGAGCAGAAAGTCATAGGTTCCGTCGTTGCTTCTGTCGTCTACCACTATTACCTCGAAGTCGGGGTAGTTTTGCCGGTACAGAAGCGGGAGCAGGGCTTTGAGGTTCTCTTCTTCGTCGTGTGCACAAACTACTACCGATACGCCAGCGGCTACAGGAGCGTACTTCTTTTGTTTTTTAGCAATTTTGCTAAGGCCAATCCACCATTTAAGCACATAATACAAATGTAGGAGGAGGAAAAAAATGCAGACACCCAGCAGAACAAAGTACATGAAAAATCACCTGATTATTGAAGCTTGCAAAGATATAGGTTTTACCGGACTTGAGATTTTAAATGCAAAAGTTTAATTGTCAAACAAAAAAAAGGAGCAGCTTGCACTGCCCCCTTTCCCAACTAACCTAACCATATTTTAATTGCTGCTTCGGCCACGTCTGTAGCCATCACTATCGTATTCTTTGTAATTGTTGTTTTTTCCGCGGTAGTCGTGCTTGTGGTCGTCGCTGTCCCAATGCTTGTTTTTACCATGCCCATGCCCTTTGCCGTGGCCGTGGTTGCCATAAGGCGGGCGGTTGTTTACAATTACCACAGGCCGGGGGCGATAGTACCGCTGATACTGGTCGCCGTGGAATCCGCAGTACATGTCGCAGCTATGGCTAACGAACGGCGCACTGGCAATCCAGGTGGAGCGTAGCACCCTGCCGTGGTGGTCGGCATACACTGCCAGAAACCGGCCCCTTCTTTCAAGCACAAACTCAAAGTCGACAAAGCGGCCCGACCGAACCTGTCTTACGTGCACAAGGTCATAGTTGTAGTAAGCGCGGTTAACACTGTACAAAACATGCTCGGGCACCTCCCAACCGAGCCGTTCGCCGTGCCTGTTGTAATAATGATTGGGGTGTGAGAAAGCTTCAGTTGTAGCGATAATTACAAGAAAACTCAAGCTTAAAAGTGAGCCGAAAAATACTGTAGAAGTTTTCATGACCTTAAATGTTTGGTTCTGCTGTTGTAGAAGCAAAACAAAGGCCATTTTTGTAAGTTACTGATAGTCAGAGAAAATAGCATCTATAAAGCGTCTCACTGACGGCTCAGAGGAATTCGCTGCCGCACGCAACTCCCAGTTCACCCCGATATTTCCGGCGTTCACCGATATTATTTCGTGAAAGCACCAGAAGCCGGTTATTTCATATTCAATAATTAACCATTTAAATTACTTGAAATGAAAAACCAAATTATTCTCACGGGCCTTTTGTGGCTCGTTCTGCTGTCGGGATGCACTGTCTATAGCCTGCACCCTCTTTATACCGAAGAAGACCTACTGTTTAACAAAAACCTGGAAGGAAACTGGATCGACCCCGACAGCAATCTTTTTGTTATTAATAGTACTGTTAGTCCGGAAGACAACAAGATAAAGCAACAATTAATGGACTCGGCCAGTTACACCCTGGTTTACACAGAAAACGGCAAAACCATAACTCTTAGCCTGCACCTGCTCCAGCTGGGTAGCAATCTTTTCCTCGACTTTTATCCAACCAACAATTACGATAAAGAAATTGGCAACGACCTGCTGGCCCAAAATTTACTGCCGGTTCACATTTTTGGCAAAATTGAAATTGAAGAAGGTGAGCTAAGATTTTATAATTTTAACGGGGACTGGCTTGAAGACTTGCTGAAGAGCAGGAAAATCAGAATCTCTCATGAAGAGGTGCCTTATTATGGCCGAGTGCTTAACGTGTTAACAGCATCAACGAGCGAACTCCAGAAGTTCATGCTTAAATACCAAAACGAAAAGGATGCGTTTGAAGATCCGCTTATTTTAACACGGGTGAAACAATAATTTCCGGTGAAGAAAAAACAGATTACCGAGCGGTTGGCAGCAAACAGAATGGCCCAGCACCTGCTTTTCTGGGCCTTCTCCTTTTATGTACTACTCAGGATATTTTCCGTAGATAGCGAGTTGCGTTCTATCGACTACATATACGATGGACTGTTTCACCTCACGTTGTTGCCCGCGGTGTATTTCAATCTCATGGTGCTAATTCCCCAGCTTTTTAACAAAGGGAAATACCTCCTTTACCTTTTCTCAGTGGGACTTACTTTGCTAGCTTTCAGCCAGCTAAACATTTGGTTTTTCGATCACCTGGTCGATGTTCTCTTGTCCGGTTATTATTTCATAAGCTACTATGAGCTGCCCGATATTCTTCAGTTCTTTGGTGCCTACCTCATCTTTACCACGCTTCTTAAGCTATCGAAGGCGTGGTTTCAGCTGTCGGAGGCAGAAGTGAAACTATCTGTAACCCGGCAGGAAAAGCTGGATGCCGAGCTGGAGGCGCTCAAATCGCAGGTCAACCCGCATTTTCTGTTCAACAGCCTCAATAATTTGTATGCTCTCACTCTAAAAGACAGTAAAAGGGCATCCGGCGCCATACTCAAGCTGTCGGAGGTAATGCGCTACATGATTTATGAGGCAAAGGATGAGCTTGTGCCCCTGGAAAAAGAAGTGGCCTTTATCGAAAGCTACCTGGCGCTACAGAAGCTCCGCTCGGATCAGCGGGCAGAAATAAACTTTCTTGTTCATGGCGAGGTTGCAGGCAAAAGGGTGGCGCCGCTGCTGTTTATCCATTTTATAGAAAACAGCTTTAAACACGGGGTGAAAGGTGAAACAGGACCGTCGTTTGTTACCATCTCCCTGTCGGTTACCGGTGTACATTTGCACTTTAGTATTGTAAACAACAAAGGGACGGTGGATGACGTGGAAAATAGCAAATATGGCGGAATAGGTATCGAAAACGTGAAAAAACGGCTGCAGCTTATTTACCCTCAGAAGCATCAGCTGCAGATAATTGATGGAAGGGATACTTTTTCGGTGGATTTAAAACTGGACCTCCAATGAAGATACGATGCCTGATAGTAGACGACGAGCCGCTTTCGCAGGAAGTGCTGGAGGCGTATGTAAACGACACACCGCAGCTTGTATTGGCGGGCAAGTGCAGCAATGCCATGGAAGCCGCAGCGGCTCTTATGAAGGAGGAAATCGACCTTCTTTTTCTGGATATTAATATGCCGAGGTTGTCGGGCGTCAGCTTTGTCAAATCGCTTGCCAAACCTCCCCATGTAGTGTTTGTAACCGCCTACCCTGAGTTTGCCGTGGAAGGATTTGAGGTAGAGGCGGTGGACTACCTGCTAAAGCCCTGCTCGTTTGAGCGGTTTTTGAAAGCAGTGAACAAAGTAACTGCAAAAATGGCTGAAACAGCGAAGGAGGCTACTTTCCTGCTTGTAAAGGCCGATAAAAAGCTTCATAAAATCGACTTTCGCAATATCCGGTATTTTAGAGCTATTGGCGATTACGTGAAGGTGTACACAGCCGACAAGGTGCTTATAACCAGCGAAACCCTCAAAAACATTGAAGATCAGTTGCCGTCGTCACAGTTTATCCGAATCCATAAATCTTTTATTGTCTCACTGGAGGCCATCCGGTACATGGAAGGCAACCAGCTGAGAATAGGAGAAGAGATGCTGCCGGTGGGCCTTACCTACATAGAAAAGCTAATAGAGCGCCTAAAAGGATAACAAATACCGTAAACTATAGTACCTATTCCCCATGTGCATCCTTGTCGACCATTACAAGCGCCTGTGGGGTGAGATGCACTATACTTGCCGGAAGCGCTTCTGTGGGTTCAGCATCCATCACTCGTTTTATAATGGGGGCTTTTTTTACTTCGCTGGCCATAATGATCGGCAGCTTTGCTTCTTTAAAATGAGCCAGCCCGAGTGTCAGCCCTTTCGAAAGAACCGTTTCCCCGGGAAAGTATTTCTGTCCCACCTGCTTGGTCTCTTCTGCCAGATCGCTCACGTGTGCATAAGTATTAAACGGCGTACCAGGCTCGTTCATTCCCAGGTGCCCATTCAGACCAATGCCCACCAGCATCACGTCCAGTGCACCTCTGGCTGAAATGAATCTATTTACCCGGTCGCATTCTTTCTGAAAGTCGGCGGCAGTGCCGTCAAAAAAAAGAATCTGCTTTTCGGGTACGTTTAGCGGATGAAAAAAATCCTCGTCCATCATCTGCCTGCACGAGCCACGGTGGCTGCCATTCATTCCACCCCATTCATCAAGCCCTACAAATGTGCACTGCGAAATGTCGAGTTTGCCGGCCTGTACGTCCTCCACGAGGCATTTGAACACGCCAATGGGCGTATGGCCGGAGGCAAAACACACCAGTGCGGTAGGTTTGCGGCGAATGGCGGCAGCTACGATGTCAGCGGTTGCGCGTGATAATTCCGAATAGTCTGAATAAACGTTTAGTGTCATTTGAAAAGCGGGTCAATCTGTAGTCAAACGGGTGTTCGGTTGTGTGGCGGAAGCAGCAATAGCATGTTCGCGCTAAACTTCGGCAAGATAAACTGCCCAAAGCCAATTATTGCACTATTTTTGCACCTCGTTACATTTTTCATGAAGTTCACTTTACAAGCTACAGATAAGGGATCGAAAGCAAGGGCTGGGGAAATCACCACAGGGCATGGTACCATTCAAACGCCGATTTTTATGCCGGTAGGTACTGCGGGCTCAGTAAAGGCGGTGCACCAGCGTGAATTGAAGGAGGATATTAAAGCGCAGATCATTCTCGGCAACACCTACCACCTTTATCTCAGGCCCGGCCTCGATATATTGAAAGGGGCGGGCGGCCTGCATAAATTCAACGGGTGGGACAGGCCCATTCTTACTGATAGCGGCGGCTACCAGGTGTATTCTCTGGCCGAGCAAAGAAAGATTACCGAAGAAGGGGTGAAGTTTAAATCGCATATAGACGGCTCCATGCATTTGGTCACCCCGGAAAATGTGATGGACATTCAGCGGACCATTGGCGCCGATATCATCATGGCTTTCGACGAGTGCCCACCGTTTCCCTGCGAGCTCAGCTATGCAAAAAAGTCGATGGAGATGACCCACCGCTGGCTCGACCGCTGTATTGAACGCCTGGATACAACCGAGCCGCACTATGGGCATGAGCAAGAACTTTTTCCCATTGTGCAGGGTAGTGTAGATAAGCAGCTCCGTACTTTGTCGGCCGAGTTTGTTGCCTCAAGGGGCAGGGCAGGCAATGCAATCGGCGGGCTTTCGGTGGGCGAACCTGCCGAAAACATGTATGAAATGACCGACCTGGTGTGCGGGATCTTACCCGCCGACAAGCCACGCTATCTCATGGGTGTGGGCACGCCGGCCAATATTCTGGAGTGTATAGCGTTGGGGGTTGATATGTTCGACTGTGTAATGCCTACTCGCAACGCCAGAAACGGCATGCTTTTTACCTCGGAGGGCATTGTGAATATCAGAAACGAAAAGTGGAAAGACGATTTTTCACCGATCGACACGCAGGTGGGTGGGTATGCCAGCACCTTTTACTCTAAAGCCTACCTGCGGCATTTGGTAATGAGCAAGGAGATGCTGGGAGCTATGGTTGCCACTGTACATAACCTTTCGTTCTATCTGTGGCTGGTAAAAACTGCCCGGGCCAGAATTTTGGATGGGACTTTTGCTGACTGGAAAAATGTGATGGTGAAAAAGGTAAGCCAGCGCCTGTAAGCGTATGAAGATCATAGACAGATATATTCTCCAAAAGTTCCTGGTCACCTTTTTCTTCGTGATGGTGATGCTCGTGTCGGTTATCTGCGTGATCGACTTCACCGAAAAGAACGACAAGTTCATCAAGAATGGGGTAGAAACCGTGGAAATTGTGAAGTACTATCTCACCGTTTTTCCTTTTTTTGCCAGTCTCATTACGCCCATTACCGTGTTTATCGCCACGGTTTTTATTACCGCCAATCTTGCAGCTCGCACCGAGATTATTGCCATTTTGGCCAGCGGAGTAAGCTTTCGCCGCATGCTGCTTCCATATATACTTGGCTCTATACTGGTGGCTGTTCTCACCTTCATCTTCAATGGCTATGTAATTCCCGATGCCAATAAGTTTCGCATAGCCTTTGAGGTCGCCAACGTGCGAAAGCCGTTCTACAATACCGAAAGGGATATGCACCTGAAGATCGCCGACAACGACTACATCTACATTCAGAGTTACAACAATAGCACGGATGCTGCTTACAGGGTAACGCTCGAGCGGATTGAAGACACCAAGCTGAAGGCGAAACTTACGGCCAACAGGATGGATTGGGACTCGGTGGCCAACAAATGGAAGATACATAACTGGGAGCTACGAGAAATTGAAGGTATGAACGAGAGGATTAGCTCAGGCGCCCAGCTGGACACTGCCCTGAACCTAACTCCCCAGGATTTTGCGAACAACTACGGGCGGCAGGAAACGATGAACATGACCGAACTGAAAGAGCACATCAAGCTGCAGAGCTCACGTGGTGCCGACGATGTGCAAATATACCGGATAGAGCAGTACATCCGGTATATGCAGCCTTTTGCGGTCATCATTCTTACTTTTATCGGGGTTATTGTATCGGCACGTAAGAGCAGGGGAGGAACGGGCTATCTGATTGCCCTGGGCTTTTTCCTTGCATTCGTTTACATCATATTTTACACGTTTTCCAGGGCGGTGGCCGAAGCAGGCTCTATGAACCCTATTCTGGCTGTTTGGCTGCCCAACATCAGCTTTGCTTGTGTAGGTGCCGTGCTTTACTTTACAGTACCCAGGTAGGCAGCCAGGTTTTATTTTATCGGCAGTAAGTCGCAGCCGTGCTACCGTCTGTGTTCCACCAGGATGTCATTTACCAGTTCCCCCGATTTTGCCAGAAACTCAGTTCTTTTAGCAACCTGACCAACCGGCAAGGGAAAGGAAACCGTTATCGCAATACCGTTTCCTTCGGTTTGCAGTTGTGCTTTAAAACTACCCTTTTCTGCAGTTGTAGCCTTTACCAACTCATTAAGTCTCTCGAGCCGTTGCTGAATATCTGCCGGTATTTCCCGGATAGGAAATTTGATATTGTGCATCACCCTGTTGCGGCCACTGTTAATGATTGGTTTAGTTAGAATGGTGTTGTTGGGCACTTTGATAAAATCGGTAGCGCCGGGATTCTGCAGCGTGATAAAAAAGGTACCTATCCGGTCTACTGTGCCAGCTTCGTCACCAATCTTCACGTAATCTCCTATGCGAAAAGGTTTTTTGGTGAGAATGATAAACCAGGTAAAATAGGAATTGATAACGTCGCGGATAGCAAAAGCTACACCTGTCGCTATTAAACCCAAAAAGAGCGTGATGTTGCCAAACGTCCACCCCATTCGCCAAAAAATAAAAGCTGCAGCGAGGACGTATAAAGTAGTAGAGTAAATTTTGGCAAGTAAAATGCGCTGCTCTATTTCCACTTCCCCTTCAAGAAACCCAAACATTTTGGACTCAGTAAAGCGGATAATGAAGGTGACGACAATTAGCGATGCTATTACCAGAGTGGCGAAATCGATGAAGCGATAGAAGTAGAGCGGGATATTGATAAAATCAAACTCGTTGGCCCACCGGAGCCCTTCGGATAAGCCCAGAAAAATGAGAAGTACTATTATTCTCCGGAGAAGCTTGATGTTTCTTAGTTTCTTAAAATCTACAAATCTTTTGGCCATTTTTACTGATGATAAAGCAACTGCAAATTAGGCTAAGATTTTTGTTAAACATTCAGCAATTGGAGTTTTTCCAAAGCCCCCAAAGCAACGGGTGAATTTTTTTGTCACTGCCCATACCGGGCGGGTGCTACTGCGTCCCGCGACCAGGCCTGCTTTGTAGCAAGCGGTTTGGACAAACTTTCTTTTTTCGTGAAGGGAATTTCCGATTTTGAACACCATTTCATTTCCATAACTACTGTTTTATTTTCAGAAAAAGCTTATATTCATAAGCTGATTTTCGACTTGTTCCATTTTACCTTTTTAACTATGAAATTAGTATCTCTCACATTCTTTGTATTCGTTTTTGTTGCCCATACTGCGATTTCCCAACATGCCGTTAAACTTGGGTTGGGTTTCCAATTTACGGACGAAGGAAGCACAACCACCCGGCAATTTAAAGCCGATGTTCCGTCATACTTCAAATTTCGCACTGCCAGCAAATACATAGAGGCAGGTTTGTCGGAGTTCTCTATTTTATCGGCAGACGGTAGCGGATTGTTTCCGAGGAAAAGCACTACAGTGAATGTGACGCCGTTTTACGAGTTTGGGAGGATCATAGGAAATTCAGAGAAGAAACTGAGATTTAAAGCAGGCGGTCGCATTCTCTTTGGAAATGAGTTCGAAAGGGGAACCGGTGGCGGTTCCGATTATGAATATACGACTTTCGATACGGGAGTTACCTTTGCTATAACACCCGGACTTTTTTATCAGTTGAATGACAAGCTGTCAATAGATTTGGGAGTTCCGATTCGTCTTATTACCATTTCCAGTCATTTTCACAAACAGCAGGGCCCTAATTTTCCTGGTGTAATGAAACGTAATGACGGGCTGGAAGGTGTACTGCTTCCAAAAATCTATCAGTTCAAGGCAGGCGTTATTTACAGATTCGGGCAATAGGCTAGTTCGTCTCAATTTCCTCGAAGTCGTCTATGCTGGTGCCTTTGGAGAACCGCCTGAAGTTGTAGGTGAACGAAAGCATCACATATCGCTGAAGCACGTTGGATTGCATGTCTTCCACAAAAATCTCGGAGACATTGCGCCTGATGTTGTTGTTTTGCTTCAGGATGTCGTAAACGTTGATGCTGATTTCGGCTAGTTTATTTTTTAGCAGCTTTTTGCCCATGCTCATGTTCCACAGCAGAAAGCTGTTGTCGAAGGCCGATGAAAGCCCCGTATTGTACTGGTAGTTCATGTCGGAGCGGAAAACAAAGCCGTCGCCGAAGATCCAATTGTACCAGAAGCGCGTGGTTTGGTTGTAAAAGTTGTTGTTCAGCGCCGGCCGCAGTGTATTTCGCACTACATTGTATCTCGCCCAGGTGGAAATCCGGAAATCGAGCTTTTCACTAATGTTGCTGCTCAGCGAAAATCCCAATCGATAGAGACTTGTGTTGGCCATGTTCAACTCGTCGTTTATAAGCCCGGGGCGGCTTGTATAATTGTAGCCACCATTGAAATGTATATTTGATTTCACAAAGCCCAGAGGCTGGCCATAGCTAAAGTAGGAGCGGAATTCTTTGTATCCGGCCAAGTTTACGGGCATAATCAACTGTGAGCCATTTTCCAGCACTATTCCGTCTCTAAGCTCTACCTGCTCGTCGGCAATAAAGGTGCTGCTGCCAATGTAATCACGGGTAACCATGGTGTTGGCAGCCATATACACCGACCTGTTGGTTTCCGGGTTGTTAGATCTGAGCCTTACCCTGAGCCAGTTGCTGTAGGTTTGGTCGAGGGCGGGATTGCCGGTGCGCAGCTGCAGCGGATTGGAATTGTTGATTACATCCTGCAGCTGATTGATATCGGGCTCGCGAGTCCAGGTGCGGTAAATAAGCTCCATGTTGGTAATGTCCGAGAACTTGTAGTCGAGCCGTGCAGAAGGAAGATAACTGTAGAACCGGCGGTTAATCTCGGTTTCGTAGGGAAAAAGCTGGTCGGTCAGCAGGCGGGCGTCCTGGTATTCAAGCTCAGCCTGAGCACGGATTTTTTCGTTGTTGAATTGGTATCCTATCTCATATTCCTGTGTGAGGTAGCTGCTTTCAAACGAGTTGCTAAGCGCGGTGTCGAGACTGGTATACTCATCCGTTTGTTCGGAGTAGTTGTATAACCGGCGGTCGGAATTGTTGGGCCGGTTTCCTATCTCATATTCAAATTCCGTTCTTCCGTTTTTCCCGATGGGTTCGGTATAGCTTACGTTGGTTTCCCAGTTGGTTCCGGTTCGGTCCCACCGTATGTACTGGTTCAGCAGCTCCACATCGTCTGCCGATTGGAAGAAAACATTTTCGGCGTTGCGGTAGCTGTCTTCTTCGTTGGTGTGATAGCCATTGTGCAGTCGCCACGTAAAGCTTCGCCCTTCTTTTCTAAACTTGTGATTATAAAACAGCCTGTTGAAATAGTCGTAATCCAGCAGGTCAGACTCGGAGCTGTTTTCCGTTTGGTTTACCGGCCCGTTTTCTGAGTCGGTGTTTCCTGTAAAGCCCGACGTGCGCAGGTTGTGGCGAAACGACACCGACGGGCGCCAGAGAATGGTATTTCGCTCGTTTATTTTGTATTCCAGCCGCAAATACAGCCGGTGTTGTGCATTGGTAGAGGTATTAAAGCTATTCTCGGTATATACCTGACCCGAGTCGGATGGCAAAATGTAGTCTCTGAAGCGTGTTTGGCTAATTTCGTCGCGTCTTCTGTTAAACAGATAGCTTCCCGTAAGCTCAAGCTTTTCATCCCATTCGTCGGCAAAGCTCAGTCCTATAGCGTTGTTGTTGATAATGCCGTCTTCTGTGCGGCTTTCTGCACTCGCATTGGGGTTGGCCGAGTAGTCTAATATATTGATGTTGTTGCTCAGTCCGGAGAGCGTTATCCGCCTGTTTTCGTTGAAATGATTGAGGTTGGCGCCGGCAAGGTAGCGGTTGTCCGACCCAACGCCTACAGAAGTTTTCCCGAATTGTCCCTTTCGGCGGTTGGGCTTGGTAATGATGTTGATGGTTTTAATTCGTTCGCCATCGTCGAATCCACTCAAAATGGATTGATCGCTCCGCCGGTCGAATACCTCTATACTGGCAATGATTTCCGCAGGCAGGCTTTGCAGGGCAGCCTGCACGTCTTCACCAAAAAAAGGCTTGCCATCTATAAATATCTGCTGAACGTCTTCTCCCTGCGCCTGTATTTTGCCGTCGACCATCGCTATACCAGGCATTTTCTGAACAAGTGCCTCCGCATTTGCGTCAGGGGTGGTTTTGAACGACGAGGCATTGAAAACAGCCGTGTCGCCTCTCTGCTCGCTCACCACTGCCTTGGCTGTTACCTCAATTTCTTGCAGCGACTTGATGTCTTCGCCGAGCAGGATCACTCCCAACCGTACGTCCTTTTTGACCTCAACCGTGCGCACACTGGGCTGATAGCCTATAAACTGAACTTTAAGCGAGTAGCTTCCCTGCTCAATTTTGTCAAGTTTAAAAGAGCCGTCCATGTTGGTTATAATTCCTGTTGAGCTTGGCGAATCCCCCTGTTTTTCCAAAAGCACCGTGGCTCCGGGCAGCGCCATTGAATCACCTTCACTTCTTACTATACCTGATACGCTGTAGGTTTGAGCAAAGCTTGTAAAGCAGGTGAAGGTTAGAATGGCAAACAGCGAGTTTTTGAACATGAACGAATAATGTTGCGTTGGTTTCACGATAGAATGATGGTGCGCCTCTCGGTACAGCATTCCCATTTTCGGCTTGTGACACAAATAGCCGCTTTGCTGTGAACGACGTGCACGCAGGCTCTTATCGGCAGCATTGAGCAATACTTAGAGCAAACTATTTGGTTTGGCAGTAGAGAGAAAGAGTAGGTACGCATACCCGGCACCGGCACAAAATTAGCGAGTGTGTGGCGCAGAGTGTAGCGGACTTTTTCCAGCAGTAGATGGGTGATTTGAGCGGTAGGCGAAGCGCAAAAGATGTAAAATAATGTCACTGAAAGCGCTCAGAGGCATTTTTTACCGGGAGCTGTGGTACTGTATTTAATAAAAAAAGGAGCTTAGCGCTCCTCTTCTTTTTTGAGATATGCTACGAGCTTGTCGCAGAGGGCATTCATTTCCTGCGACATAAATTCATCGCCGGTAGCGTTCAGCACACTCTGGGCCATTCCACCAATACAGTCAATGTAAAAGCGCTTCATGTCCATTACCTCCATGTCTTTTGTCCACAGGTCAATGCGAAGCGTGTTTTTTTCTTTCTCATCCCAAAGCGACACGGCAATGGCCTTGGTTTC
>CBFGTI010000131.1:0-15302 GCA_965651695.1 uncultured Imperialibacter sp.
TTTATCGGCACCATCATTTCCCTTTGCATGGACAAGCGTGGTGAGATAAAAAACCAGGTATACCTTACGCCGGACCGGGTAGAGCTGACTTTTGAACTGCCGCTGTCAGAAATAGTGTTCGACTTTTTCGATAAGCTGAAGACAATTTCAAGAGGGTACGCATCGCTCGACTATGAGCTGATAGGCTACAGGCAGTCCACAATGGTAAAGCTCGACATCATGCTGAACGGCGAAAAAGTAGATGCGCTGTCGGCCATAGTGCACCGCGACAAAGCCTACGAATGGGGCCGCAAGCTGTGTGAAAAGCTGAGAGAGCTATTGCCGCGGCAAATGTTCGAAATTGCCATCCAGGCAGCTATTGGTGTGAAGGTGATTGCCCGTGAGACTGTAAAGGCCATGCGTAAAAACGTGTTGGCCAAGTGCTACGGTGGCGACATCAGCCGTAAGCGGAAGCTATTGGAAAAGCAGAAAAAAGGTAAAAAGCGAATGCGCCAGGTGGGCAATGTGGAAATTCCGCAAGAGGCCTTTATGGCAGTGTTGAAAATCGACTAAACATAACAAAATGCCTCAACTACTTGACGGTAAAAAGGTAGCGTCCGACATTAAAAGCGAAATTGCTGCAAGGGTACAAGAGTTAACTGCCCAGGGCAAGCGAGCCCCTCATTTGGCCATCATCATTGTAGGCGACGATGGTGCCAGCCATACCTATGTAAATGGCAAAATTAAGGCTTGCAAAGAGGTGGGTTTCGACTTTACCCTGATGCATTTTGCAAAAACGATCTCCGAAGAAAAGCTGATAAAACATGTGGGCCAGCTCAATGAGGATACTGACATCGACGGGTTTATCGTTCAACTGCCATTGCCCGAGCAAATCTCCGTTGAAAGGGTTACTGAGAGTATTTTGCCGGCCAAAGACGTAGACGGTTTTACCAACCAAAACTTTGGTAGCATTACATCGCAAACGCCTCTGCTGCTCCCGGCTACTCCGTTTGGAATAATGGAGTTGCTCAACAGGCATAATGTAGAAACAAAAGGAAAGCACTGCGTAATTGTAGGTGCGAGCCGGTTGGTGGGTGCCCCGCTGGGTATGTTAATGACGCACCAGGGGCTGGCCACAGTTACCTTGTGCCATAAGTACACCGAAAACATCTCTCAATATACACAGCATGCCGACATACTCATTGTTGCGGTAGGTAAGCCCGGCTTGGTGACTGCCGGCATGGTAAAAGAAGGAGCAGTGGTGGTGGATGTAGGCACCACACGCATCGACGACAGCAGCAGAAAAACCGGGTTCAGGCTGGTGGGAGATGTAGACTACGAACCGGTGGCGGCTAAAGCCTCTTTTATAACCCCTGTTCCCGGAGGAGTGGGCCCCATGACGATCGCCTCGTTGCTGCTCAATACCCTCAGGGCTTACGAAATGCGATTTGAACTCAGCCAGTAAAACGATATCAGTTAAAGCAGATCGGCTGCCGCTAATGGAAGCCTTTTACACCCTGCAGGGCGAAGGGGCTTTTCAGGGGCATGCTGCTTATTTTATTCGGCTTGGCGGGTGCGATGTGGGCTGCCATTGGTGCGATGTGAAGGAAAGCTGGGAAGCGTCAGGCCACCCTGTGGTAAATGTTGCCTCAATTGCCAGCGAAGCTGCTTCATTTCCGGCGAGAATGGCCGTGGTAACCGGAGGCGAACCGCTGATGTATGAGCTGGGCCCGCTGACCGATGAGCTAAAAAAGCACGACTTCCGCACCCATATCGAAACTTCCGGGGCTTATCCCTTGTCGGGCACATGGGATTGGATCTGTTTTTCGCCTAAAAAATTTAAAGAGCCCCTTCCCGAAGTGGCCGAAAAAGCGCATGAGCTTAAGGTGATAATTTATAATAAGTCAGATTTTGCCTGGGCCGAAAAAAACGCAGCGTTAGTTTCTACCAACTGTCGGCTATTTCTTCAGCCGGAGTGGTCGCAGCAGGAAAAAGTGCTGCCACTCATTATCGACTACATCAAACAAAACCCCCGGTGGCAGATATCGCTACAGGTGCATAAGTATATGAACATACCCTAACAATGCCTGCCGTTGTCCGCTGAAATCCTAAAGGCAACCCTCAGATCTCAATAAACACCCTCCAGTGACCTTCTCTGTAAATCTCGAAATTCAGTTCGCAGTCGAGCTGGTAAGAGTTGAGTTGGCTTGGAGCCGTAAAGTTGATAATTGCATTGGTGAGCGGATACACCACCCTTGTAAAGGCCCGGAGTGCGGGCGAATTTTCGAATAAAGGCGCCTGGTCTGCCGAAGCCTGAAACTGGCCCACGCCAATAGGCAGGCCATTTCTCTGTATAAGAATTTCTACCTGGTTTGGCGTGTCGGCCATGTGTACAAACCGGGTGCGCATGATGTTTCTTTTGCTGCCTACGCTATAAGCTGTCCTGTATTTTCCGATATATTTATCCTTCTCCCAGTATCCGGTTACCACGCTATCGCCTTGGCCCAATCGTCTGATCAACAACTCGCCTTTTCCGTCTTTAAGGCCACCTCTAAAGTCCCCTTTGTACACATTTCCGTTGGCCCAGGTGTAAGTGCCGGCGCCGTCGGGCCAGCCTTTTTTAAATGATCCCTCGTAGGTGTGCGATCCGTAGGCCTTCCCAATTCCATGGGCCAGCCCCTTTTTGCACTCGCCGTCATATTCCAGCGCCAGTGTTTCCATTAAAACTTCGCAGCTTTCCTGTCCGGGTTTGTCGATGTTCAGCAACAACATAAGACCGAACATGAGGAGAGATAAAAATGAGTTCATCGGAAGAAAATTTTTGTTAAAGTTGCCACATCAACTATCTGTTCAAACTTCAGCGCTTTTTGCAGCCATCCCATCTAATGCATTTTTTATAGAACATGCTATCTCGCCGATACACTTACTTCGCCCCAAAATCATTTCGTCATTCAATTTCTACGGTTACTATCCACCGCCCTTTTTCAAAAATATCAAAAGCCAACTCGCATTCCCTAACTAATACGCCGGAAGCACCCTGGCTTCTAAATTGCAGGTTCGCACCCATAAACGGATACTCGACCTTTCTTAAAACTGATGTATCAAATTCAGACGCAGGCTTAATTCCCTGATCATTCGTTAAACGGATGCCGTCGGCAACTACCGGTTTTTTATCCTGCTGAAAGACGATATAAATCTCGGTGCCGTTGTCGGTTTTCTTCTCGAAGCTCACATTTTTGATATTGGTAGAAGACCGCACCTTCCATGCCACACTTGATACGCCGATATAAACGTCTTTTGTCCAGTAGCCGGCCACCAGGCTGTCTTTTTCTCCATTTCGTTTTATTACCAGCTCGCCATAGCCCTGACGCTTTCCCTTTTCGAAATCGCCGGAGTAGTAATTGCCGTTTTTCCAGATGTACCGCCCCATTCCATCCGGATACCCTTTTTTAAATTCACCAGTGTACACGTCGGTTCCGCGGGCTGTTCCGGAGCCTTCTGCAAGCCCTTTTTTGCAGTCGCCGTCGTAGCTCCCCGAAATCTGCTCAACGAGCACTTTGCACTGTGGGTCGTTAGCTTCGGGGTAAGTCAGCCACGAAAAATTTGCGAGGTATAAAAGAAGCAGTAGTGTCATTGTATGCTAGCTCAATTTGCAAATCTACGTTTTCCTCAGTTAAGTAGATTATTCGCCGGTATAAAGATGAGTTTTTCTATTTTAGTAAAATGGTAGTGAGGTTTTTGATCGTTTTCGTCCTTTTTATCTCGGCAGGGCCCATGGTAAGCGGTCAGGGAAGCTATAGCATTAGCGACAAAAAGGCGATTAAGTTTTACGAAGAGTCGGCCGTGCTGCTTCGGGAAAGAAACTTTGATGCCGCCGTTGAGGTACTTCAGAAGGCACTTCTAAGGGCTCCCGATTTCGTTGAGGCGCATCTGAGGCTTGCCGGCACGTACAAGCTCATTTTAAAAAACGAACTAGCCGAAAATCATTACAGGCAGGCTATTGAAGCCGACCCAAACAACAGTAAAAATCTGGATGCCTATTTTGCCCTGGGGCAGTTACTTTTCGAGCAAGGCAACTATACCGAAGCAGAGAAGCACCTTAAGAAGTATGCGGCAGCCCGGCCGCCGAACCAGGGCAAGGTGAACATCGCTATTGACTTGCTCGCTCAGATCGATTACGCTTTTAAACTCATGGAGGATCCGCTGCCTTTCGATCCGCAGCCGCTACCCGCACCACTCAACCAGTTTGCTATGCAGTATTTTCCCGTGCTCACTGCCGACGGTAAACAAATATTTTTTACGGTTAGAAAAGGTAACAGCAGCGCCCACGACGAAGATGTATACACCAGCGTGAAAGATGCAGAGGGCAATTGGTCTGCTCCGGTTTCAATTTCAAACAGTATCAATACCCCGCGAAACGAAGGCACGTGTACAATTTCGGCAGATGGCAAAACACTGATCTTTACCTCGTGCCAGGCGCCGGATAGCTTCGGTAGCTGCGACCTGTACGAAGTAAAGCGGACGGGCGACGCCTGGGGAATGCCCAAAAACATGGGTCAACCCATTAACACACCCGGGTGGGAGTCGCAACCATCGCTCTCAGCCGATGGAAGAATGCTCTATTTTGTCAGCGACCGTAAGGGCGGGCAGGGCAGGAGGGATATATGGGTGAGCCGGCTTTCGCCGCGGGGCAATTGGCTTAGCCCTGAAAATCTCGGTCCTGTGATTAACACTGCCAACGACGACCTCTCTCCTTTTATACATGTAAACGGTCAGTCGCTGTATTTCTCATCCAGCGGTCATTTGGGTGTGGGCAAGTTCGACCTGTTTCTGAGCGAACTAACCGAGCAGCAATGGTCGGAGCCCAAAAATCTCGGTTACCCCATCAATACGCCGGACGACCAGGTTTCGCTTGTAATTACTGCCGATGGCACCACAGCCTATTATGCGCATGAAGTATTGCAACCCGATGGCAACTACGTCAGCACGCTTTACTCCTTTGTTGTGCCGGAGGAAGTTAGGGTGCGAAACAAAAGCAATTTTCTCACGGGCAGAGTACTCGACAAAGAAACACACAAGCCACTCGCGGCCTCCATCGAGATGTTTGATATCAATAATGCCGATCTGAATTACAAGGTAAAGTCCGATGAGGCCGACGGGCGTTATTTTATAGTACTCACGGAAGGGAAGGAGTATTCGATATACGTTTCGAGAAAAGGATATTTGTTCGAGAACCTCACCTATAACTATATAGAAAAGAAATCGCGCGAACCCGAGGTGCTCGACATCTATTTAACGCCCATTAAGTCGGGCGCCAGCTCTGTGCTTAAAAACATTTTTTTTGATGTAGACCAGTATACCCTCAAAGAAAAGTCGAAAACTGAATTGGCAGAGATTGTTAGATTCCTCAAAGAGAACGAGAGCATCAGTGTTGAAATAGCCGGCCATACCGATAATACCGGTAGCGACCTTCACAATACCGAACTGTCAACAAATCGTGCGAGGTCTGTTTATGATTTTTTAGTGAAGGCGGGTATTGCAAAGGAAAGATTACAGTACCAAGGGTATGGTTCGAAACAGCCAAAAGCACCCAACGATTCTGAGGCAAACAGGCAACTAAACCGAAGGATTGAATTTAAAGTTCTGTGATTAATAGTGTTGACTGGCTTTTTTGGTGTTTTATGCACGAGTCGACCGTAACTTTGTAAACTTTGGGAGGAAGGGAAATTCTATGAAGAGAGTGCTTTTGCTTTTTTTGACGGTAGTAGCCGGAATTTGGCTTCACAGCTTGCATCGGCCTGGGTCGCGGCAGGCCGTTGTAAATCCCGAAGGGATGAGTGCGGCTGCGAGCGTACCGGCAAAGGAACCGGAAAAAGAGGAAAAGCAGGATGGTTACTCGAGATTTGCGGAGTTTCACAGGCTACTACGCACCCCCGACGGGCAAAGTACGCCCGGGTATTCGCCCAATTATCTGCTAAAGGAGCTTGAAAAAACAACCAGTTACTCTTACCGCCAGCGGACGCTGGCCACCACTCTCGAATGGAAGTCGCGAGGACCGGGAAACATTCCTGGGCGCACGAGATCGCTGCTGGTGTTGCCCAATGACCCGTCGGGCAACACATGGCTGGCCGGCTCTGTAGGAGGTGGTATATGGAAAACGACAGACGCAGGCGCCAGCTGGCACAACATCACACCGGATTTGCCTAACCTCGCCATTTCCACTATGGCACTGTGTACCTCTACACCGTCAGTTATTTATGCGGGCACCGGCGAGGCCTTCGGAAACCTCGACGGAATTGCCGGTGCCGGAATATTTAAGTCTTCAGATGGCGGACTTACATGGCATCAGCTTGCCGCTACCGTGTCCGACAATTCATTTGCCGCGGTAAACCGGATAATCGTAGACCCGGCCAACCCCGATGTGGTTGTTGCTTGTGCAAACACCTCTACAGGAATTTTCGAAAATGGCACTTCGGGCATTTTCAGGAGCGAAGATGGCGGGCTAAGCTGGACAAAGGTGTATGCTTCCGGCCCTTTTGTGCAGCAGGTAATAGCCGCACCTAACGATTTTTTGGTTCAATATGCTGCTGTGTACGGTGGGGGCGTTCTGAAGTCAACGGATGGAGGCAAATCGTGGGCACCTGTTTCAGGCAGGATAAAAGCCGGCGGCAGAATTGAGCTGGCAGTATCCGGCGCGGATGCGGCAAAGGTAGCAGCCTCGGTGGTTGGGAGCGCAAGTGGGCAGGCAGGTGCCGATCTGTACCTTTCTACTGACGGCGGTACTTCGTGGGCCTTTGTAGCCGAACAGAATGACGAAAATTTTGATTTCCTGGGTCAGGGCGACTACGACAATGCCATTATGTTCAGCCCCATCGACGACAACATCATCTATGTAGGGGGTGTTAACATATTTAAATTCACGGTAGATCAGCAAAACCCCTCATTGCTCAAAACATTGAATGCTTTCGATAAGGTAGGTACATCTACTTTTATTGATTTCGTCACGTTTACCGGTAACGCCTTGCCGGGCCTTGAGCTTGGCAGTCTTTCGGCTAATGAGTTGGTAGATGTTGAAATCAGGTTCGGCCCAGGGGTGGAGCAAAAGGCGGCCCGCTTTACGGTAAACAAGCAGGGGGCGGGGGTTCCGGCCAGCGACTATGAGTTTAGAAACTATGTTACCGTTCCTTTTCAGGCCTGGGATGTAACCAACAACCGGCAGTTGATGGTGTCGTTTCGCGACCAGCAGGAGAACGGCGCCTTTAATCTTATCGCGCTCAACACCGATGGCGAGGGAGCTACCCACAGCCGGGAGTATATTTTTGTGCATCTGGTTGGCTACGCAGAGGAGGTAGATGAGAATATCGCGACAAATGGTGGACACGAGTACGAAATGCTGATGAACTTTTGGCCTGTACTGGCTGAAGGCGGAGCCTGGAACTCACAGAGCCTACCGGAATCTAAGTTGGCTGTGTCCTTTGGTTCAATGGCGAAGTGGAGGAGGTCGGTTGAAGTAGTGGCAGACGGCTACGGCGAATTCACAAAATATGCGGGTAACGCCGTCATTAATCCTACCGGCTCTATTCATGTCGATCACCATGTTTTACTTCCAAATAGTGTTTCTCCCCAGGATTCCACTTTTCGGCTACTGGCAGCAAATGATGGCGGAGTCTACTACTCAGTAAAAAGTAAAAATCCCGGAGCCACGCATGGCGATTGGACTTTTGCTGGCACAGGCATGGTCACAGGGCAATATTATGGTGTAGGTAAGCGCCCCGGAAGGGAACAGTATATTGGCGGGCTGCAGGACAACTCTACCAGCATATCAGCCGAAAACGAATCGGCAGCAAGCAATTCCACCTACAGAAGTGTGATTGGCGGAGACGGCTTTGATGTAATCTGGAACAACGCAGAGGAAAACCAGGTAATTGGCTCGGCACAGTTCAACTATCTCATGCGCTCCGAAAACTACGGAGTCGACTGGCAGTTGTCCGTAGCAGGTCTGCCTTTTGATGAGGCCGAAGAAAAATTTCCCTTTTTCTCAAGGCTCGCAAATTCACGTAGTGCGCCCGAGATATTATTCACCGTGGGTACCGACGGTGTATACCGCTCGATTGACTTTGGAAAAAACTGGAAACTGTGCAAGGTGGCCGCCGACTGGTCGTACCGCGGGTCTTTCACCAATGTCGAAGTCTCAAAAGCCAATCCTGAAATTGTATGGGCCGGAGGAGCAATGTCTGGTGCGCAAACCCTCCAGGTATCCACCAACAGAGGGGACACCTTTTTAAAAACCAGCAACTACGAAGGGGCATCCGGGCTGCAAGGGGTCGTTACTAGTATCGCATCTCATCCGGTGGAAGACAGTACAGCATTTGCTCTTTTTTCTTTCAAAGGGCTACCAAAAATTGTACGCACCAAAGACCTGGGCCGTACGTGGGTCGATATTTCCGGATTTGAATCCGCTGGGGGTGAGGCAACCGGCTTTCCCGATGTGGCAGTGTATTCTCTGCTGGTCTTGCCAAACGACCCGTCCGTAATTTGGGCCGGTACCGAAATTGGTATTTACGAATCAGCCAACGACGGTCAGTCGTGGACACGTTTGCCGGGGTTTCCTGCCGTGGCGGTTTGGCAAATGAAAGTGGTAGACGATGAAGTGGTGGTAGCTACACATGGCAGGGGGATCTACACGGCAAAGCTGGAAAATGTGCCGGAAACTGTGCTGGCACCAATCCTGCAGTCTGTAGGTGTGAGGCCATCCGGCACGATAGTAGCCAGGGTAGGCCTGCGATCGCCGTACGATTCAACCTATGTGATTGTAAATGGAGCGATAAGTGAAAAGCTAGGCATTAATACTGTCGGTAACCAGGAGATAAACCTCACCAGCGACGGGCAAAGTGCATCGGTGCTCGTTAAATCTTTCAAGTCGGGCAAGCATTACACCTCCCTCGAAGGGCAGGCAGTGGGCGGCTATAATCAACCAGTTACCAGGTATGCCAACGATTTTGATTCTGACAGGAATGACTTCTTCGGAACAGGATTTTCTATCGCTAAACCACTCGGATTTTTGTCCAAAGCTATCCACTCAAAGCATAAGTACGACAACGACACCACCTACTATTTTTACCTGAAAACGCCCGTTATCATTAGCGAAACGAATGCAACCTTTAGCTACCGCGATATAGCCATCGTTGAAATGGGAGATGAGGGCTCGACCTTTGGGGAGCCGGACTTTTTCGATTACGTAGTAGCTGAGGGGTCTACCGACGGAGCCAATTGGAAGCCCCTTGCCAGCGGATACGATGCATCGCTTCACACCGCATGGGGAAACGCGCTCAATGAAGGCAAATCGGGCAACGAAACATTGTACAAGCAACACACCCTGGACCTCCTTCAGTCTTTTTCTGCCGGCGATACTGCGTTGTTCCGGTTTCGGTTGTTTGCCGATGACCTGGAGAACGGGTGGGGGTGGGCTATCGACGATTTGCTGATTCAGCCTGAAAACGTGCAGTCTGCCACCGGTAGAGAGGTATTGTCCGGTGTGGTTGTGTACCCCAATCCGGTTATCGACGACGTGACCATTGAAGTGGGGACGCAGACCACGGAGGCTTTGGGCATAGTTCTCACAGATTTGAGCGGCCGGGTGCTTTCTTCAGCACCTATAAATGCCGGGCAGAGAGGCGCTTCGTTGAGCATGGCTGATTTGAAAAGCGGCATTTACGTATTGAGCGTAAGCGCCGGCGACTCACGCAAAACCTACACACTCATAAAAAAATAAGCGGCCTCCGAATCAGCCTTGCGATTGTATGGGAATCCTTGATTTTCCCACTTGGGTTCCCGACCTGGCATCTGATTTTTACGGTAAAATGGAGTTGCCGGGCGGCAATCCCCGCAGCCTGAAAAACCATATTCCAACCCCTGAAAAATCTCCTGTTGCAAAGTCATAAAAATAATTTTTCTAAGTTTTCTTTTTTTTGGCAAACTCGAAATAATGTTCGGCCATATCCCCCTATTTGTGGGAGATGCTAAAATTAAATTTAGCCAAAAACTGCTTTTATCCCTTTTTTTGGATTTCACCTCACCGTTCATGGTTTTGTTGGCCCGAATGAAACAATATTAGATTTTTTTGAGATATCGGTGAAAAACTTTATGTTTGAGTTTACTTACAATCGAAAACTATTACCTATTTCCAACTTTAAACAAAACAGTATGAAGAGGATTCTACTACTATGTTTCATGCTGGTCTCTGTCTTCGTTTCTGAAGTATGGGCCCAAGACAGGGTGGTTTCTGGAAAAGTGACCTCAAGTGAGGACGGCTCCAGTCTGCCCGGTGTGAACGTTGTGCTGAAAGGCACTACCGTAGGTACTATCACCGACATTGATGGTAACTACAAAATCAGTGTTCCCGCAGATGGCGGTACACTTGTTTTTTCATTTATTGGTCTTACCACTCAGGAAGCTGAAATCGGCGCAAGATCAGTAATTGATTTAGCGATGGCTTCCGATGTGAAGCAACTCACCGAAGTGGTTGTAACCGCCGTGGGTATCGAAAGAGAGAAGAAGGCGCTCGGTTATTCTGTAGCCAATCTTTCGTCCGACCAGGTACAGCAGCGTGCTGAGCCCGATCCTCTGCGTGCAATGCAGGGTAAAATGCCAGGTGTAAACATTACCGGCGGTAGTGGTGCACCAGGTTCATCTACCAAGATCAACATCCGTGGTATTTCATCTATGACGGGCAATACTCAGCCTCTTTTCATTGTAGATGGTATTCCTTTCGATAACAGTGTGAACGCCGATGCGGACGGAGCTGTGCAAAACACAGTGTTTTCCAACCGTGCGTTCGACATGGACCCTAATAACATCGAAAGTATCTCTATCCTGAAAGGTGCTGCAGCGTCAGCGCTTTACGGCTCAAGGGCTACCAATGGTGTTGTGGTTATCACAACCAAAGCTGGTAAGAAAAACGTAAGAAAGGGTCTTGAAGTAAGCTACAATGGTTCGGTTAACTTCCAGGAGATCTCAGGTATTCCTGACTACCAGGACGTTTATACCCAGGGATCTAACCAGGTGTACAACGGCGCCTTCATCGGTAACTGGGGTGCTCCTATGCCCGACCATGTAGACAGGATCAACGCACAATACGGCACTAACTATACCAAAACTTATGGTGTGTATGCCGACGGTTCTGGCGATCCATATCCTGATGGTTATGCTCCAAACCCGATCACCAATAACTATCCCGCTCTGCGCTCAGTGTTTCCTGAGCTGACTGAGGAAAGAAACGGTGTGATTGTGCCGGCGCCCTATCAGATCAAACCATACGATCTGATCGACCAGTTTTTCCAGAGAGGTCGTGTAGTTGAAAACGCTGTGAGCCTTTCTTCTGGAAGCGAAAAAGCCAGTATCAACACCGGTTTCTCCCGCATGAACCAGGAAGGTATCATCCCTAACCAAACCGCCAACAGAACTACCCTGTTCTTCGGTGGAAATGGTCAGTTGGATAACGGACTGTTTGTGTCTGGTACAGTTAACTACGTAAATACTACGCAGATGTCGCCTCAGTCTGGTGCCAGCGCATTTGCAGATTACTACGACGGTTCAGCGACAAACTCAATCTTTGCGCGTTTGTTCTATCTGCCAAGAAACTTCGACCTGATGGGGCTTCCGTTTGAGAACCCTGTAAACGGTAACAACGTTTTCTACCGCGCATTGGACAACCCACGGTGGATTGCTAAATACAATACTTACGAAAGTGAAGTAAACAGGGCTTATGGTAACATTACTGCAAGCTACGACATCACTGAGTGGTTCCAGATCACACTTAAAGGTGGTGTTAACACCTACCACGAGTTCCGTCGCGACCAGATAAGGCCAGGTGGTGTTGCTGCCCCTACA
This sequence comes from uncultured Imperialibacter sp., assembly GCA_965651695.1. Lineage (GTDB taxonomy): Bacteria > Bacteroidota > Bacteroidia > Cytophagales > Cyclobacteriaceae > Imperialibacter. Next base: position 11,869 of record CBFGTI010000131.1, read on the forward strand.
GGCGGTGTATCAACTGAAGACCTTACCAACACTGAGCAGGACTATAACCTGATCATGACCTTCAACAAAGACATCAACGAAAGCTTGTCTTTCCGTGCTTTGGTGGGTGGTAATGCCAACGAGAGGAAATTCAGCCGCAGGGCAGTTGGTGGTGCAAACATTATCACTCCTGAGCTGATGAAACTGAACGGTGCCTCCACTCAGATTGTGGGTCTCGATTTCGACAGACTCAGAAGGCTTAATGGTGTATACGCCGACGTTTTGGTGTCTTACAAAGACTATATTCACTTGAACGTGGTAGGTCGTAACGACTGGTCTTCTACACTTCCCCAAGGCGGCAACAGCTATTTCTATCCAGGTGCTAGCTTGGCATTTGTGTTGAGCGATGCAGTAACAATGCCTTCGTTCATCAACTTTGCTAAAGTTAGAGTAGCCAACACCAAAGTGGGTAACGATGCTGATCCTTACAGAACGGCTACCGTCTACGGTATAGGCCTTCCTATCGTTTCGCCAAGGTACACTGGTTCATTCAACACCGCATCTCTCGGAAATACACTCGGCAATGCTTCACTGAAGCCTGAGTTTACAACTGAGTTCGAAGTAGGTGCTGAAACTAGAGTGCTTAACAACATGATCGGGTTGGATGTTACGTATTTCTCAAGGAAATCAACTGAGCAAATTGCCAGCGCTGCTGTTGCCCGCTCAAGTGGATTTACCCAGGAGATCGTTAACATCGGTGAGCTTACCAACAAGGGTTGGGAAGTAGGTTTGGACGTAACGCCTGTTAAGCTAGCAAATAGCTTTACCTATAATGCTTACTTTGCTTTCACGAGAATCCGTTCTGAAATTGTAGACGCAGGTCCTACAGGTGAAATCTTCATCGGTGGAGCCGGGTCAACTTTCGGTACTATCCATAGAAATGGTTTCCCTTACGGCCAGATTTTTGGAACAAGGAATGCACGTGATGACGAAGGTAACATCTTGATCGACAAGAACACCGGTCTTCCTTTCCCTACCCAAACTTCAGGTATCGTGGGCGATCCCAACCCTGATTTCACATTGGGTATGACCAATACCTTTACTTTCAAGGGAATCACTTTGAAAGCGCTGTTGGATTGGAAGCAAGGCGGCGATTTCTACTCTTTCACAGCTGCGTCTTTGATGCTGCGTGGTATGCTTGAAAACTCTACCGAGCGTGAAGCACTTCGCGTGGTACCTGGTGTGTATGGTAGCCCTCAAACTTATGCTGCCGTTACAGATGAAAACGGTAACAAAATCAGAAACACCACACCTATCTCCGCATTCGACTCTCACTTCTCTAACGGTTGGGGAGCTTACGGACAGGACGAAGTAAACATCTACGATGGTACTGTTATCCGTTTGCGTGAGTTGAGCCTCGGTTATTCTTTGCCCAAGTCATTGCTTGAGAGCACACCATTCGGATCGGCTTCTATTTCTTTAACAGGCCGTAACCTTTGGTTTAATGCACCAAACGTACTGGAAGGCTTGAATCTGGACCCTGAAGTTTTAACTGAAACTTCTGATTCTAATATCCAGGGCTTTGAGTATGGAGCAACTCCTACCACTCGTCGTTATGGTGTGAACGTTTCACTTACCTTCTAATAAAGGGTAATAAAAATGAATGAACTTATGAAAAAACTATATAATAAAGGTTTGGCCGCTTTCATGGCGCTGGCCCTTTTATTCTCTGTTTCTTCGTGCGATATTTTCGATACGGATATCAATACCGACCCGAACAATCCCACGGAAGCAGCCCTCAACTTGCTTCTGGCAAACGTGATTCAGCAAAACTCTTCTATTTTTGCTGGCGGGTTGAACACTGCCACTTCCGACTGGGCGGTCCATACTGCCTCTCAGGGTACTGATGGGTTTGCGATGACAAACGCTTCATGGAACGGTACATGGAACTTCCTGTACAGCGGGCCTATGAAGGACTTGAATGAGCTTGTTACCGCTGCGGAAGCGCAGGGCAACAACCCACACTATTTGGGTATTGGCCAGGTGCTGAAAGCTTATTACTTCAGCCTGATGGTTGACCTTTGGGGTGACATTCCTTACTCACAGGCTTTCCAGGGCGACTCAGAGACTCCTATTAAAGAGCCTGTATATGATGATGATGCCGCAATTTATGCCGACCTGATTTCTTTGCTTGACCAGGCAATTGCAAATTTCGCGCTTCCAACTCCTGTACCGGTAACGGGTGACTTGATTTACAACGGTTCAGCCGCAAACTGGACAAGGGCAGCAAAGACGTTGAAACTTCGCTTGTTGCTCCAAACCAGAAACGTAAATAGCGTTGCAGCAGATATTCAGGCGTTGATTGACGATGGTGGTCTTATTCTTTCGGCTGCAAGTGACTTCCAGTACAACTTCCCTGTGGCAATTGTACCTGATTTCAGACACCCATGGTACCAGGGTGCTTACGCCGGTGGTGAGGCTGCATTTACCTACTTCAGCCATCAGCTGATGTACGAGATGCTGGCCAATGGTGACCCTCGGTTCCCATTCTATTTCCATCGTCAAACATCTACTGTTCTCGATCCTAACGATCCTACAGCTAAGCAAACAATGCCATGCTCTCAGAGAGACGACTGTATTTACAATTATTTCCCTTTGAGCCCTTATGTTTCCAACGGAATTTTCGGAGTTGATCCGGGTAGCCTTACTTCTGCTCAAACTGCATATTTGGCAGGTATATTCGGGAGGGACAGAGCTGATCCGTCAGGTATTCCTAACGACAACCCGTTAAGAACTACAGTAGGTGCATATCCCGCAGGTGGTGTATTCGATGCTACTGTAGGTCCCGGAGGAGGAAACAGGGGATCGAGAGCTGGTTATTTCCCTATGCTTACCAGCTGGATGACCAAATTCTACATTTTGGAAGCCGGTATCACACTTGGGGTTGACTATTCAGACATTGCTGCGTCTGAAACAGCGCTTTTGAACTCAGCGCTAACGGATCAAATGGCCAAGGTATGGTCAGTAGGATCTAACGGACAAACTGTGGTAACCGATGAGTCTACCTGGGATACTGAGTACAACTGGCCAATTGATTTCAAAACCAGAGCTGCTTATAGAGCTGATGTAATAGCTGACTATCCTACGGCTGGAAATGCCGACCAGAGACTGAACTATGTGCTGAAGCAGGCGTGGTTTGCTAACTTTGGCAACGGGTTGGAAATCTACAATTCATTCAGAAGAACAGGCTTCCCTAACGACCTTCAGGAGCCACTTCAGCCGCAGCGTGGTTATCCTTTGAGTCTGCCTTACGCTCAGGATGAATTGAACCTGAACGACAACACTCCGGAGAAAGTTTTCGACACTCCGGCGGCGGCAGTTTTCTGGGATACGCTACAGTTTTCATTTTAATTAGCTAGAACAACGATTATGAAAAAACTAAATAAATATATCCT
>CBFGTI010000132.1:0-15195 GCA_965651695.1 uncultured Imperialibacter sp.
TCTTGCCAATTTGAGCGCAGCTACCTACCGTAGCCCAGGTGTCGACCATAGTGCCCTCATCTACGTAAGCACCAATATTTACATACGAGGGCATCATTACCACACCACTACTGATGTAAGAGCCGTACCTCGCTATCGCATGCGGAACCACCCGTACGCCAAGCTTGTCGTAACCGGTCTTCAGTTTTATTTTGTCGTGAAAGGTAAACGGCCCGACCTCAATCAGTTGCATTTTCATGAGAGGGAAATAGAGAATTACTGCCTTCTTAATCCACTCGTTTACAACCCACTCACCATTAACCAACTCAGCAACCCGGCGGTTTCCTTTATCCAGGTCGTCGATAATTGTCTTGATGGCAATGGCAGTATCTTTGTCATGAAGGGTAGATCTGTCGTCCCAGGCATTCTCAATAATTTCTCTTAATTCCATTCAGTAGCGTTTTCTGTTTATCTTCGATCGTTAAGCAAAAGTGAAAAGGAAAAGAATTGTTATCGGAAGTATTCTGAAGCCTGTAGATGATGTTCGACATTATCACAAGCTCGCTCTTCCGATGGCGAAAACAAATAAATATGATATTAATATCATAGGATTCAATTCGAAAAATAGTTCGACCGACCCAAATATCACTTTCGACCCCGCCTTTTTCTATCCACGGCTTTCAGCCGCCCGTTTTTTTGCTCCGCTGAAATTCCTGAAAAAAATTATTAAACTAAAACCTGAACTCCTTGTAGTTAACACTCCTGAATTGCTTGCTGTTGCGGTAGCATACAAAATATTATTTGGCGGCAGAATAATTTACGATGTACAGGAAAACTACCGCCTCAACATCCTCCATTTGTCTCCCCTTCCCGGAATTCTCGCGAAGCCGGTTTCTTTTTTTGTCAGGGCAACGGAAAGGCTTGCTGGTCGCTGGGTCGATCACTTTTTTTTGGCGGAGAAGAGCTACACCAGCCTGCCTTTTGTGAACAACAGATGGACGATATTTGAAAATAAAGCGCTACGCCCTGAATACACCCGCAGACCCGGCAGCCGATTAAGCACTACCGCCCCGGTGTTTCTTTTTAGCGGCACGCTTTCGGTTCGCTATGGCCTGCGAGAAGCGGTAGATGTGTTCAAAGCAATAAAGGTAAGCGTACCGGGCAGCCGCATGCACATTTGCGGTAAAGTGCACGACGACCACACCACCCGCTACCTGGCCGATCTGCTTGCCGCCGATGACGCTATTGCCCTGCAGGGCGGGAAAGACGGCGTTCCATATAGCGATGTGCGGCGGGCAATTCTCAATGCCGATGTGGGGTTGGTCTTTTACCCGGACAACCCAGCCATCAATGAGTGCTTCCCTACTAAAGTTTGGGAATACATGTCCTTCAGACTACCGATGATCATTCAGCCGGACAAAAGCTGGACAACCTTGTGCCTGGCAAAGAAAGCAGCTTTGGTTTTTAGCCAGAACGAGGATGCCGGACACTTTATCGATGCATTCAGACAAGCAGAATTTTATCCGCAGGCCGTCGATTACAGCGATGTGCTGTGGACTAGCGAAGAACGAAAGCTTCTCGACGTAGTAAGCTGCGTCATCAACCACATTCAACCCGACTAACTCCCCACCTATCTTCTTTGCGAAAGATAAGTATAAAAAAATTGTTAGAGTAATCTAAATATTATTTATCTTTGAACCGAAATTAAAACCGATGTTAACCTTTGCAGAAGAGAACTACTTAAAGGCGATCTTCCATCTGTCGGGTGGTGGAGCCAATGATGTTTCTACTAATGCGCTGTCTGAACTCATGAATACCAAGCCGGCATCTGTAAGCGACATGATTAGGAAGCTGGATGAGAAAGGCATGGTGAGCTACCGCAAATACTACGGGGTTAACATCTCAAAAAAAGGAAAGGCCCAAGCCCTGCAGATTATTCGAAAGCACAGACTATGGGAAGTGTTTCTGGTTGAAAAGCTGAAGTTCAACTGGGATGAGGTGCATGAAATAGCTGAAGATCTCGAACATATAAGGTCAGGATTGCTAATAAAAAAGCTGGACGAGTTTCTTGGCTACCCAACGGTAGACCCTCACGGCGATCCTATTCCCGACGAAAATGGAAACATGACGTCTACCAAAAAGGTACAACTGAACAATGTGCCTATTGGCACAAAAGGAAAAGTGATAGCTGTGAATGACAGCGACTCTGCTTTTCTGCAATACCTTGACCGAATAGGCATTCACCTCGGTGCGAGGCTTGAAGTAACCGACAAAATTACGTTTGATGGGTCGCTGGAGCTGCTTATTGAAGCAGATAAGAAAGTGTTCATTTCCAGGGAGGTATCGGAAAATATTTTAATAACTGATTAAACAAACAACACTCAAATTTTGAATAGAGGCGTAACACATATGATAAAGAATCTATCTCTAATTTTTGCTTTAAGTATATTACTGTTATCGGCATGTAATCAGTCAGTTAAGGAGCGGAAAAACGGCAAGCTGACTATTGTTACCACTACCGGGATGATCTACGACGCAGTAGTAAATATAGCAGGCGATTCCGTTGAGGCCCAGGCGCTTATGGGCCCCGGTGTAGACCCCCACTTGTATAAGGCTACGCAGGGCGACTTGCAGCGACTTACCGGTGCTGATGTGGTTTTTTACAATGGCTTGCACCTGGAAGGAAAAATGGGTGAAGTGCTCGAAAAGCTGGGCAGACAAAAGACGGTAGTGGCCGTAGCCAGCGAAATACCCACTTCCCGCTTAAGAGAAACGCCTCTGTTTGCAGGCAACTATGACCCTCACGTTTGGTTTGATGTAAACCTGTGGAAGGAAGCAGTAAAGGTTGTGGGCAAAACGCTTGCTGAAAGTGACAGCGCTAATGCTGCGTATTACCAGCGGAATATGCAGGCTTACCTCCTGCAGTTGGATTCGCTGCACAATTGGGTAACTGCGGAAATTGCCAGCATACCGGTGGAGCAGCGGATAATGATTACGGCGCACGACGCCTTTGGCTACTTCGGCGATGCCTACCACATCGAAGTGAAAGGACTGCAGGGCGTTTCCACACAGTCGGAGTTTGGCTTGAAAGATATCGCCGGACTGGTGAACCTGATAGTGGATCGCAAAATAAAGGCGGTGTTTGTAGAGACTTCCGTGTCCGACAAGGCAATCAATGCCGTAGTTGACGGATGCCAGAAGCGAGGCCACCATGTGATTATAGGAGGCAACCTCTACTCGGATGCGATGGGCGAATTTGGCAGCGCTGAGGGGACGTACGTGGGCATGGTTAAGGCTAATGTGAATACGATTGTGAGCTCGCTTAAATAAAAGGATATGATTGAACATGCAAAAGATCCGGTGATTGAGGTACACGACCTCACGGTAACCTACGACCAAAAGCCGGTTTTGTGGGGTATCGATCTTTCGTTGCCAAAAGGAAGCCTGGCAGGGATAGTGGGCCCCAATGGTGCTGGGAAATCGACATTGATTAAGGCCATTATGGACCTGGTGCCGCTGAGCAGCGGCTACGTAAAGCTTTTCGATTTGCCGCTTGACGAAGTACGGGAGAAAATAAGCTACGTACCGCAAAGGGAGTCGGTAGACTGGGATTTTCCGGCCTCAGTGTACGACATCGTGATGATGGGCCGTTACGGCAAACTCGGGCTTTTTAAGCGCCCCCGCCAGGCAGACCGTGAGGTGGTAATGGAAAGCTTGCGGCAGGTGGGCATGGAGCCATTCAAAAACAGGCAGATCTCGCAGCTATCGGGCGGGCAGCAGCAGCGTGTATTTCTTGCACGGGCACTGGCGCAACAGGCGGAGATATACTTTATGGACGAACCTTTTGCGGGGGTAGATGCCGCCACAGAAAAAGCCATTGTGCAACTGCTGAAACAGATGTCGCATGAGGGAAAAACTGTGGTGGTAGTGCACCACGACCTGCGGTCGGTGGCAAAGTATTTCGACTGGCTTATTTTGCTAAACATGCGGCTGGTAGCCTCGGGCCCAACAGATGTTGTGTTCAAGGAGGAGCTGCTGCAGGAAGCCTACGGAGGAAAGCTGACGATTCTCTCCGAGGTAGGTGACCTGTTGCAGAAGGGAAGATTTCCGAGCCGGGAAAAAACCCTTTGAATTTCGGAGGGCGGATTTCGGATTTTGGATTTGCTGGTACGCAGGCGGAAGCACTTAACACAGATATCAGATGAAACACGGGATTTTGGATTTGCTGGTACGCAGGCGGAGGCATTTAACACAGATATCAGATGAAACACGGGAATTGGGAGGGCGGATTTCGGATGTTGGATTTGCTGGTACGCAGGCGGAAGCACTTAACACAGATATCAGATGAAACACGGGGTTTTGGATTTGCTGGTACGCAGGCGAAAGCTCTTAATACAGATATCATATGAAACACGGGATTTGGAAGGGCGGATTTCGGATGTTGGATTTGCTGATACGCAGGCGGAAGCAAATAAAAATGACACCTGAAGAAACAGGTGATTAGGAAGGCCGGTTTCGGATTTTGAAAAAAACGTACTAATAATTTGACGATGACGAAAGAAGAGTTAAAAAGCAGGACCAAAAACTTTGCTTTGCGCATAATTAAGGTGGTAGAAGAGCTACCCCAGACCACAGCCGGCTGGGCTATTGGAAAGCAGCTCATTCGCTCAGGAACTTCTGTTGCTGCAAATTATAGGGCAGCATGTCGGGCCAGAAGCACCCGAGATTTCGTTGCTAAAATTGCATTAGTTGAAGAAGAGGCGGATGAGTCGCTTTTCTGGCTGGAAATGATTGTTGAAACGGCTCTCGTAAAAAAAGAGAGACTGGCGGGGTTATTACAAGAAGCGGATGAACTAACTGCAATTTTCACCGCCACGGGTCGATCCACAAAACTGAAACAGATTGTGATAAAAGATTCGACGACGCACAAGGATGCGGCGACAACAAATCCGAAATCCGAAATCCACCCTCCGAGATATGAATGATTTTCTCTATTTCTTCTCCTTCCAGGATCCCAACATTCGGTATGTGGTTGTTGGCTCGGTGTTGCTGGCCATTAGTGCTGCTATTGTGGGCTGCTTTACCTTCTTGAAAAAGAGGGCGCTGATAGGCGATGCCGTGGCTCATTCGGTCTTGCCGGGTGTTTGCCTTGCATTTCTTATCTCCGGCACAAAAAATCCATTTTATCTGATTATCGGGGCTTTTATTACCGGCTGGATTTCCCTTCGGTTTATCGACATCATTGTTCGCTATTCAAAACTTAAAGAAGATACGGCCATTGGCCTGACGCTATCTGTATTTTTTGGGATCGGCATTCTTATCCTCACTGCCATCCAGCATTCCGGCAACGCCAACCAAAGCGGGCTCGATCAATTTCTGTTTGGAAAAGCTGCCTCGCTGGTTGGCCAGGACCTCATCGTTTTCGGTTCGGTGAGCGTGGTGCTGCTATTTGTAGTGGGGCTGCTCTTTAAAGAGCTCACCTTGCTGGCATTTGACGAAAACTTTGGAAAATCGATTGGAATGCCTGTTAAAGCTCTTGAGCTGGTGCTTACCACCCTCACCGTGCTTGCAGTGGTTACGGGCATTCAGGCAGTGGGCGTGGTGCTGATGGCAGCCATGCTCATTACGCCAGCGGCTGCAGCCCGTTTCTGGACCGACAGGTTGACAACAATGGTATTTCTGGCTGCCGGATTTGGTGCGCTTTCGGGGATTACCGGCGCTTATATTTCGTTTGTAGCTCCTGCCATGCCAACCGGCCCGTGGGTGGTGATGGTTATCTCTTTTATTGCCATGACGTCTTTTTTTATAGCACCTAAAAAAGGAATATTGAATAAACTATACCAGCAAAAGAAACATCAGAAGCAGATACTTGAGGAAAATATCCTGAAAGCATTTTTCCACCTGGGCGAGGCCGGCCAAAACTTTTTTGCACCACGCACGGCACAAGACCTCCTTTCGCAGCGACGCTTTGTAGAAGGGCACCTTAAAGCGGGTGCAGCCCGGCTTGTCAGCAGCGGATTTTTAAAGCATGAAGGCAAAGCATGGATGCTGACCCCAGAGGGCAAGAACAAAGGCCAGCGCATAGTAAAGCTACATCGGCTGTGGGAGCTGTATCTCACGGAGTACCTGCGAATAGCACCCGACCATGTGCACGACGACGCCGAAACCATTGAGCATATCATTACTCCTGAAATAGAGGCCCGGCTGGAGAAAAAGCTGAACTACCCGTCGGTTGACCCTCACAACGAAGTAATACCTTACAGAAACAGCTAAACTGATGAACAGCATAATAAAACGAGAAATTGAAGTTGCTTTTTCTAAACATGCCCAGCCGGCCTGGTTTAGAGTGGCCAAGTATGTGCTGCTTGCTGTACTTGTTTACTTCTTTTTTGACACACCAATATTCTGGTGGTTGTTGTCATTCTTTTTACTGGCAGCCATGGTACTTCATTTTTGGTACAGGCACAAAACCCAGGCATGGACAAAAAGCTATGGTGGATGGGATTACGAGAAAAATAAACCGAAAACCTGATGGACGCTTTATATATCATTTTCGCGGGATCGCTGGTTGCTATTAGCTGCGGCCTCATCGGCAGCTATCTGATACTTAGAAAAATGGCCATGGTGGCCGATGCTATTTCCCATGCTGTGCTGCCCGGCATCGTAATCGCCTTTTTTATCTCCGGCAGCCGGGAGTCGGTGCCCATGCTGATAGGCGCCGGCGCATTGGGCATTATCACTACTTTTCTTATCGAATTTCTGCACAAAAAGGGCAAGCTACAGACCGACGCCTCCATTGGCGTTACCTTCACCTGGCTTTTCGCCCTTGGGGTAATTCTCATCTCGGCCTTTGCAGGGAAAGTAGACCTTGACCAGGACTGCGTGCTTTACGGAGAAATCGCCTACGTGCCAATCGACCTATGGATCACCGACGCTGGAACGAATATGGGGCCAAGGGTGCTTTACATCCTGGGGTTTGTGACGGTGCTGGTTATCGGATTTATCATATTTGGTTGGAAGGAGCTATTTTTAACCACCTTCGACCCCTCCTATGCAGCCATCATAGGTATTAATACCACGCTGTGGCACTACTTGCTAATGGGCGCCGTGTCGCTCACCACGGTGGCGTCATTCGAAGCCGTAGGGGCTATTTTGGTAGTGGCTCTTATTATTGCCCCACCCGCTACTGCCTACCTCATCACCGAAAATTTTAAAAAGATGCTCGTTTACACCTGCATTATTGGTGTGCTTATCGCTATTTTTGGATACTATCTGGCCTCATATATCGACGGCTCCATAGCCGGAGCTATGTCTACCGTGGCCGGAATCATCTTTCTGGCTGTATTTCTGTTTTCTCCGCAAACAGGCATACTGCTGCGAAAACATCGTGCGAAAAAACAAGTATCACTGGAAACCGAACCCTCATGAACACTATTACTAAAGTTTTTTCTATTGTTTTATCGGCCGGCCTATTATCTTCCGCCGAAAGCCCCCGCTTTGTTGAAACATACTGGACGCCCATTGAAGAGCTTGATGCCAAATTGAAGGCGGAGCCACGTCCGGTGGTGATCGAGATGTATGCCAACTGGTGTGGCTGGTGCAAAAAAATGGACAAAACAACCTTTGCCGATCCGGAAATCGCCGAATTGCTAAACGCCTCGGTGTACGTAGTAAAAATAAACGGCGAAACTTCCGATCCTTTCACCTTCCTGGGAAAAGAAACTACCGGTAAAGAAATGCGAAGCCGCCTGGGCATTGAGGGCTATCCAACTTTTGTATTGCTCGATAAGAAGCAGGAAAAACTGGAGGTAGTTCCGGGCTATAAAAAGCCGGCACAGCTTAAAAAAATGGTTCAAACGCTTACAGAGAAAGAATAGATTGAGCGCCCTCTCCTACTCACAGTTCGACGATACTATTGTGGCGCTGGCCACTCCACAAGGGGTCGGCGCCATCGCTGTTATCCGGTTGTCGGGATCGCAGGCCATTGCAATTGCCAACAAAGTATTTAGGGGTAAAGACCTGGAAACGGTTGCTTCACATACCATACACTTTGGCACTATTCGCGATGGCGACGAAATCATCGATGAAGTGCTGGTTTCCGTTTTTATTGCACCCAAATCCTTTACCAAAGAAAACGTGGTGGAGATCTCATGCCACGGTTCGTCCTTCATCATCAAGCGGATCCTCAATTTACTGATGACGAACGGCGCCCGCCATGCCAAGCCCGGCGAATTTACCAAGCGGGCATTTCTGAACGGGCAGTTTGACCTGGCTCAAGCCGAAGCGGTCGCAGACCTCATCAGCTCCGATTCTGAAGCAGCTCACCAGGCAGCGCTCACGCAGATGCGGGGTGGTTTTTCCAGCGAAATCAAGCAGCTAAGAGAGCAGCTTATCCACTTCGCCAGCATGATAGAGCTGGAGCTGGACTTTGGCGAGGAAGATGTGGAGTTTGCCAGCCGCGACGATCTGAAAAAGCTGGTTCATGCGCTCAAAACGGTGATCAATCAGCTCATTAAAAGCTTCGATCTTGGCAATGTGATTAAGCACGGGGTACCTACGGTGATCGCCGGAAAGCCTAATGCAGGAAAGTCGACCCTGCTCAATGCGCTGCTGAAGGAGGAAAAAGCAATCGTTTCTGAGATTGCGGGAACCACGCGGGATTTCATTGAAGATGAAATCAATATCGAGGGTGTCGTTTTCCGGTTTATCGACACGGCGGGCATTCGGGAAACCACCGATGTGATTGAGTCTCTGGGCGTACAGCGGACCCACAGCAAAATGAAGGAAGCCTCGCTTATACTCTACATGTTCGATCTTGGAAACGAGCCTGTGACGGAAATCCTGCAGGAAGTGAACAAGCTGGAGAACCTGGGCAAGCCATTTATCCCCATCGGCAACAAGATAGACAAAGCCCCTGCTGAAGTGTTGGAAACCCTGAAAAATGATCCTCGCTTTGTATTTATTTCAGCTGCCCGGCAGGAGCATCTCGAAGTCCTGAAGGAAAAAATATTGGAGCAGGTAAACCTCAAAAACTTCCGCAGCGGCGATACGGTAGTAACGAACGCCCGCCACTTCGAAAGCCTGCTGAAAACCAGCCAGGCGCTGGACGATGTGCTGAAAGGCATCGACTCCGGCGTAACCGGCGATTTCCTGGCCCTGGACATCCGGCAGGCCCTTCATCACCTCGGCGAAATAACGGGCGAAGTAACCACCGACGACCTGCTGGCGAACATCTTTTCTAAGTTTTGTATCGGGAAGTGATCGCAGAGTTGCACATAAAGGCGAAAATACAGCAATGCCTTTTGAAGGGCTAGCCTTTACTTATTAACCGATTGCCATGCTTCAGCAGCGGTATGCACGTTCTTGAAATCGCCTCTGAGTGCCTTCAATGCATATTTCTCCCTATCCAGCTCAGGCCGACTTTTGATTCCCATTAGGCGAAAAAGCGGCAATGGCGGGCACCAACCTTGTATGGCATGCTGAACGAGGAAGGCTGTTACAACTACCGGCATAATTGCCCAACGTTTGTCGACTGTAAGGGCGAGAACCGCACCAGTAAGCCCTAGCAACCCTGCGTTTACTTCCAGCGTTCGTTCTATGTCCCATTTCTTATCCAACTCCTTTATCCGGTCGTCAATTGCTGCAGTTCCCAGCGAGCTATATCTGGCAACATTAGTGACAATTTCTTCATCAATTTTTTGATTCTGCGATTCTGCCGTGCTTGACCGGACACGCTCACGTTGTTTTGCTGTTGTTTCCATATCAGTATTAAATCAAAATGTATTCCCTTGTCGCCCGGAGCGACGTCCAACCTAATGTTGTAAAACACCGAGCCAATACCATACCCGAATAAAACAGCTGCGGGGCGATGAATGAGCTGATGATGGGACAAATCTTCATTTCGAATGGTACCGAGTCATTCTGTGCGATAATAAAAGAATTGTATGATCACTCAACATCGTCAGTATGTTCAATGTAATGAAAATTGGAGTGCGCCGCGGAGCACAAACTCCTCAGCCCTGGGGTAGCGCTTCCACAGCGCAATTCCTGTTAGCCGGGGCAGCGCTTGCATACAGACTCCGCTGCCGACAAAGAACATTTGCAAACTCCATTTCATCAGATACGAAACAGCCACATAACACTGTAAAGCCGCTTCTCAAGCCGGTCCGTTGATTCCCCACGTAATCGTCAAATCAAACCAAGCCCCGGAGAGCGATTCAAAAAAATCCGTGTGGCTTTGTAACGGCCTTCTCCCAAGAGATTCTACTGTGTATACCTGCCAACGACGAGACACGTGTGTTGAAGTACATTTCGGCGACTTAAAACAGGGACAGCGAAAAAAAGAAACGGATCCTTGCTACTTTACATTAAGCCTGGCAAGTAGCAAATCACGTTGCGTCCTGGCTACAGGCAAGCTTATTCCGTTTGAGAGTTGGACGGCCAGACCGCTTTCTGTGTCGAGTTGTACAATTTCCCGGATGTTGACGATGAAGGATTTATGGATGCGATAAAACATGTCGGAGGGTAAACTTGCTTCAAGGTTTTTCAGCGTATACCTGACCACGATTTTTCTCGTTTCAGTTTTTCTGAAGATGTTTACCACGTAATCATCAGCTTCAATGTGTGTTATTTCTGTGAAAGGAATCAGATAAATTTTTCCCGAAGATTTGACAACAAGTTTTTCGGATGAAAGTGATCGCTCCAAAATAAAATCCCGGCCTGACTGCTCCTGACCGAGGAGCGCTGCAAGCCGGGCGTTTCTCCCGGCGTTGAGCTTCCCTGCCACAAGCTCCTTCGCTCTCTCCATCGCTTTGTAAAACCGCTCATCGTCGAAAGGTTTGAGCAGGTAGTCAAGCGCATGGTGTTCGAAAGCCTTTATCGCATATTGCTCATATGCCGTGACGAAAATCACAACACCTTTCCACTGATCGCACGATTTAAGCACGTCAAACCCGTTTACAAGAGGCATCTGAATATCCAGGAGTACGATATGCGGGTTGTGCCTGTTGATTTGTTCAATAGCATCCACACCATTTTCACAAATAGCCGCGACAGTCAAGTCCTTATCCCTCGAGAGGAGAATGGCTAAACCTTCCCGGGCTGCCGGTTCATCATCAACTATGATAACCTTTAAATTCATCATATTGGGATTTGAATCTCTGCCACTACTTTCTTATCCACTGAACGAATAGTAAATGTAGCGTTGTCACCATACAACAACGCAAGCCTTGAACGGATGTTCGACATACCGATTCCCTCCTTCATGTCGGAATGGAGAATACCATCGTTGACCACTGTTATACAGAGTTTCTGATCCAGCTTCACCGCAATTTCGATCGTAAAAACGCCAAGTATCTGCGTTGCTCCGTGTTTGAAGGCATTTTCGATGAGGGGTTGCAAAATGAGATTGGGTATCTGCATCTTCTTTGCCGGCTCGTCCACCTCTATGCTCACGTTCAGCTTGTCACGGAAACGCAGCGACTCCACATCAAGATAATCTTTCACCAACGACACCTCCTCGGCCACCGTCACCAGCTGAGAGCTATCATACTCCAGAAATTTCCGAAACAGTCCCGCAATCTTTGCGGTCATCACGTTTGCTTCACTGTGCATCCCCGTGCGAATCATCATTGAAACCGTGTTCAGAGAGTTGAAGATGAAATGTGGATTTACCTGCATTCGAAACATCTCCAGCTTTGTGGTAGACAATTTAGCCTCCAGTAATGAACTTCTCTGCAGCTCCGTTTCGTAACGAAAAAGAAGATAGCCAAAGTAGAATATGAACAGGACAATTGCTGCTGTGATCCAGCTAATGATTGGCAGCGAGGCCAGCAGCCGCACCAGCCTTGGTATCAGATCGCTCTCTTCGTGCCCCAAATGTTGAGGGTGAGCAAAGAGGACAGTACCAAAAAGCACGGTGGTTAACACAGAGTGAATGATGGTGACAGCGATCGATAAGATAAACCACTGCCACCAGGATCTGGGAAGATTCTTACTCAGGTAACGGAACAAAGGGACCGTGATCAATATCCAGGCAATATGAAGTGCTTCCATGGAAGCAACATAACTCCCCCATTTCACTTCAGTGCGTGGATCGATCAGGGAATTGAAGTACCGATGCAGTATAAAGAGAACCGCACTGGTTTGCCATACGGCGATCACGGCAGTCCATTTGTTTCTCAGTATCCACGCCAGAATCGAAGTCATCCGTAAATCTAATTATTTCCTATTCTCCGACGCTCATCCTCGGACGCACTAACTTTCTTTGAAGATGCCGACGAATTACCTAAAGAGTAACTCAGGGACATTCTGAAAACACGGGTTTCGTACCGCTGAGTCAGTGCTAAATCGAGATTTTGATATTTAACGCGGTTGGCAATGATCGTTGACAGGAGTACATCAGAGAAGTTGGCTGCCATCCTGAGTTTCTTGTCAAGAAAAGTTCTCTGAAGCCCAACATTCACTACTCCGTATCCGCGCCGTTTAAATATGCTCACAACACCCGGAGCGTTGTATATCCCGCCTATTTCTGCTGTTAAATTGAGCGGGAGCTTTAGCGAGTTGGTTACTACGAGCTGTCCTGTGACATTTTGCACCCGGTAGGAAGCATCGAGAAATTGGGTGTTGTATTGATTGAGATAGATATTTGTGTTGGCGTTAAGCTGCCACCAATTGCGAATTGTGAATGGCGCCGAAAAGTTGAGGCTATAATTGCCAAAGTTGGAGAAGTTTTCGCGCGTTGAGTAACCAACATACGTTTCATTGTCTTGTCTAATCACAAACGCCATGAAGGAAGTTGTGCGGTTGTAGGCAAGGGTCAAAGCATAATCGTCTTTAAGAACAGTCAGTCGCAGAACATCTGCAAACTGCGGTTGAAGTGCCGGGTTACCGCGGGCCGAAGAAAAGGGATCGAGGAAAAAGATGAAGGGGTAGAGATCGTTATAGACCGGTCTGTCGATTTTTCGATTGTAGGTAAGTGTGGTTGCATACTGGCCAAGTTGCTTGCTTAAACGCATTGACGGAAAAAGCTTTGTGTATGACCTGTTGAACGAGGCATTTTTCAATACAGAAGTTCCCTCGTAATCAGTTTGCTCCATTCTAAGGCCCAACTGTACATCTGTATCCTTGTACTTTACTTTATAATCGGCATAGGCCGCCCGGATGTTCTCGGTATAGTCAAAATCCGCAGTTCGTACCTCGTCAGGCAACCAGGTACCACCATAGTTTGTGCTATAGCCGACCATATTATTTGTTGTAACCGTACTTAGCCGGGCGCCGACATCAATCGTCCCCGCCCCTATCGCCTGAGAATAGGCGATGCGGGCGGAGGCAATGTTGATTTCAGAAGGAATATCACTTCTCAGCGAATAACTGGCAGAAGCAGCTTCCGGATAGGTTGTCTCGATGTGGATTCTGTCGTGTTGCCGAAAATCATAGTTGAAATAATCCGCTTCCAATGTCAATTGCTGATGGGTGGAAAAATTATGTTTCACGCCGACGCTTCCGTCAATCGTTCGCCATTTCGAAGCAAGCAGGTTAGATACCAGCACAGACGAGTCGTTAGCTTCACCGATGGCAGAAAAAATATCGGTGCGGTTGTCAATATCCATTGCTCTCGAGTTCCAGCCATAATTGCCAGCAATTGCAAGCGCCGTTTTCTTACCAAGGTTAATATCACTTCCCAGGGTGACCATATGGTTTTTCCTTGTCTCCTCCTGCTCATTGAGCTGATCAAAGTATAAGATCCCCCTTTCATTTTGTATTGACCGGTCGATAGTTACGTCGATCCAGCGTTTGTTGTAAGAATAATTGTAGCCGACGTTCAACGAAGCTTTGTTCCTTCTAATGTTCGCCATTACGCTGACGGGTAGTTTAGGATATCGGCCATAACCAATTCCCGACGTTGCTGTGAGATTCCATCCATCATTTTGCTGCTTTTTCGTTATGATGTTGATCGTACCTGCCGAGCCCGCAGCGTCCTGGTCTGCACCAGCGGACTGCAATAATTCGATAGTCGCGATTGTTGCGCTGTTGAGACTGCGCAGATAATTGGCTCCTTCGCCGGGTGGAAGCTTGAGTACTTTTCCATTGACCATGATAGAAACTCCGGTTCGTCCTTCGATGGAGATCTGGTCGTTCTGATCCACCTGTAGCCCGGGAACGTTTGAAAGGATCGTCAATGCATCCGCTCCTGCGTTGCGTGGGCTGTTTTGCACTTCAACAATAGTCTTGTCGCCATTTTTTTCGATCGCTGGCCTGAAGGCAAATATCTCTACCTGGTTGAGTGCAATACTTTCTTCTTCGAGCCCGATCGTCTTATTCCGGACCGAACCTTGACCTAAGTCAACCTGGATGACATGCTTTTGATATCCAAGTGATTGAATGATTGCGTAACAGTGCGTTGCCGGCAGTTTTTCAATGGTAAATTTTCCGTTGATGTCTGAAGTGGCACCGGCGACAAAAGACGAATCGAGACTATTCCGAACCTGAACGGTGGCAAATTCCAGAGCTGTGCCATTGAAAGACAGCGTACCGGAAAAAGTTCTGTCCTGCGATTGCACAGTCATGGCAGTTGATGTCAAAAATAGAAAAAAAGCGAAGTATGTTTTCATTGCGTCTGTTTCTCCAACTGTACGAGCATTTTTGACGCATGTCTGTTCGCTGCAGTATAGTGTGGGGTGCTTGCAGTGAACGGTTAGAAATCAGCAGGTAGAACGAACGGCTGGCCGAATGCTTAGCCGCAATAACTTCCGCTTAGATACTTCTCTGCAATTAAGACAACGGCAATGCCAACCACATAAGCCGCTACGTCTCCCCATGCAAACGACGTTCCGATGACCGTTCGTGCAATTTTGGAGTGCCCCAACCCCAGCTTCTCCACGATCTGAGCATACTGGAGAAATTCAATGGTAAATGAGAAAAGCAGTACGGCGAGCGCCACAGGGAAAACCGCCAAGCGGATGAAAGACCTTACAAAACAGTAAATGAGAATGACAACGAGCACATCGCCCAAATAGGGTCGAACAAACTTATCTCGTACAAAAAGGGCGATGACGACTTCTGTGGCGAAGATTAAAACACTGATAATGAAGTAGGTTTTGTTAAATGCCAGCGTAAACCCGGTGGCGTTTTGCTCAGAATTTTTCTTCATAGCAGAGAACTTTGTGTTGCAAAGTAAAGAAATTATGTTTTAACTTTGCAATACAAAGTACTTTT
>CBFGTI010000133.1:0-15110 GCA_965651695.1 uncultured Imperialibacter sp.
TCGTTCAGGAAGTCTTTCAGCTCCTGGTCAGCAAGCATCTCTTCTCTCGAGTTGTAATCTTTGCTAAATGTTTTTTGTTTGCCGTCCTCGCTGCTTCGTAGCTCCACATGTATTTTATTGTCTTCTTTGCTTTCAGCCATCGCCTGTTTTTGTGCGGCAGCCATTCCCGCCCACAATAAGAGCGCGGCTAATATTCCGTATTTGTAATGAATCGTTTTCATAGGCATAAGTGTTTATTCAAATGTACTGGAGGCGGGCGGAAGAGGATGTTAACGAGGGGTTAATTGATGTTAAAAATGGTTAAATATGAACCACTTAGCACGCAGCGGCGTAAATTTGAGATATGAGTAGAAATACTATACGTTGGATCATTACTTTGATGAGTGTGGCACTCATAGGGCTTATATCTTTTCAGTGGTACTGGATTGATGCCATGATTGAGGTGAACCAGGAGCGCTTCAGACGAGATGTGCAGCAGGCACTTAACAACGTGGCCGAAAAGCTTGAGCGCCAGGAGGCATTACTTGTGGCCTTCGACAATTTTAGCTCCAACATCAAGTTTCGCACGGGTACTATGGTGGCGCCCGGCAACGTGGCTTACATTGAAAGCACTTACAAAAAATGGGTGGTGAATTCCGAAAAGGCTTCCAAAGAGTTTCGCGCCCTCTCGCCGGGCTTTCAGTACCAGATAGAAACCGGGGGTGGCAATAACGTATTTATCATCCACGATTCGGCTCGCATCGCAAGCGGTCATCCTCGTGGGTTTGCCTATGGCTTTTCTGCTTCGGGAAGCGACTCGGTTCTCTTTAAAGTAGACGACGAATACGAATCGCTGCTGAAAAAGGCTACGGAGAAGACTGAGATGGTAAACCTGGCCTTGCAGGAATTGCTTTTCGAAAAAAGAACAATTGCCAAGCGTATACACAAGGAACAGCTGGATTCGTTGCTGAACGCCGAGTTGCTCAACAAGGGCATCGATACCGAGTTCAATTACGGCGTTGTAGACGAGAATAGCGGACGCATGGTAATGGTGTCGGGCGATGGGGCCAACACCAACCTCTCCCACTCGGGTTTCAAGGCAACGTTGTTTCCAAACGACCTTATAGGAGATGGCAGCGCCCTGCTGGTCAATTTCCCAAACCAGAAATCTTTTCTTCTGCAAAAGGTTTGGGCCAGCATGGCGTCGTCGGCGGTGATGGTCACAACTATCATTTTTTGCTTTGGTTATGCCATTCAAACCATCATAAAGCAAAAGAAAACCTCCGAAGTCAAAAACGACTTCATCAACAACATGACCCATGAATTTAAAACGCCCATTTCTACTGTGGCGCTTGCCTGCGAGGCGCTTCAGGATGCCGAATTGGCTCATCACCCCGATTTTCAGAAACGATACCTGAAAATCATTGCAGACGAAAATAAACGGCTGGGTCAGCAGGTAGAAAAGGTGTTGCAAATGGCCGCCCTCGACAAGAAAGATTTTAAGCTGAAGCTAGAGGAGGTGAACGTACACGACATCATAGAGGTGGCTGCGGAAAACATAGCTTTGCAGGTGAAGAAGCGGCACGGCAGCCTGAGCGCACAATTAAAGGCCGTGGAGCCTGTGGTGCTGGCCGACCACATGCACCTTACCAACATTATTCATAACCTTCTCGACAATGCGAATAAGTATTCGCCTGAAGAGCCTCGGATTGTTATTGAAACACGGGATACCCGAGGCGGAGTAACGGTGGCTGTGCACGACAACGGTATTGGCATGAGTCGTGATTCGATCAATAAAATATTTGACAGATTTTATCGTGTTCCTACTGGTAACGTGCACGATGTAAAGGGATTCGGACTTGGCCTTGCTTATGTAAAGACCATGGTTGAGGCACATGGCGGCACAATATCTGTAAAAAGTGAGTTGAAGAAGGGAAGTACATTCGAACTATTTATACCCCATGGAACCCATTATGGAAACAAAACCTAAGTTGCTGATTGTTGAAGATGATCCTAACTTGGGTCAGATACTAAGGGAATACCTCGAAATAAAAGGGTATCAGCCGATCCTATGTACCGACGGCGTTGAAGGATTGAACGCCTTCAGCCGCGATACTTACGATATGTGTATCCTTGATGTAATGATGCCCAAAAAAGACGGATTTACCCTGGCAAAAGAAATACGGGATACTGATAAAACAGTTCCGATCATCTTCCTTACCGCTAAATCGATGAAGGAAGATACAATCGAAGGGCTGAAAATTGGTGCCGACGACTACCTTACAAAGCCGTTTAGCATGGAAGAGCTTCTTTTGCGAATGAAGGCTATTTTCAGGCGAACCAGCAGCGATAGAAAGGCTAGTGAGCAGGAGCAATTTGACTTAGGCAACATTCAGTTCGATGCCAACCTTCATCAGCTCAGAACCCCAAGCAGGGAAATCCGCCTTACTGCCAAAGAAAATGCACTGCTGAAGATGTTTTGCCAAAACCTCAACAAAACTGTAGACAGGTCCGAAGCGCTCAAAAAGATATGGTACGACGACAGTTATTTCAATGCCCGCAGTATGGACGTGTACATAGCAAAGCTGCGCAAGTATTTGAAGGAAGACGATAGTGTGGAGATACTAACCGTGCACGGCCAGGGCTTTAAGCTTGTAGAACTGAAGAAAAATGCTTAAATTCTGATCCTTCTGCAGCTTCATTTGCAATTTCCCAATTTCGAGGGGGTGTTTTTGAAAGCTTTGCAAATCACTCAAAAAACAATTCGAGTCAGGGATACTTGACGGCGAAAGTTTGTTATTTTCACGAACTCAATAAGCATTTTATGATTCAACTGGTACCCTCCATCACGGTAATAAAAGGAAAGTCTGTGCGCCTTTCGCAAGGCGACTATTCAAGCGAAACTGTCTACGATGAGTCTCCGCTGGACGTGGCAAAAAATTTCGAAGACCACGGCATTGAGCGGATTTACCTGGTAGACCTTGAAGGTGCTAAAAAAGGAACACCGGTAAACTACCATGTGCTGGAGGCTATTGCAGGCTATACCAAGTTGAAAATTAATTATGCAGGTGGTGTTCATACCGACGGCGATATTTTGAAGTTGTTCGAGTTCGGAGCTGAGAGCATTACCTCAGCTACCATGGCTGTTTATAAGCCTGAGCTTTTTAGTTCGTGGCTCATGTCGTACGGCAGAAACAAGGTTGCGCTGGGAGCCGACTACCTCAACGGGATGATCAAGGTGGGCGGATGGATGAAAAACACCCAAATCGATCTGTTTGAGCATATCGACTTTTTTTACCAGAAAGGCCTGCGCTACGTTAAAACGACCGACATTTCCCGCGATGGCGTGTTGGAAGGGCCGTCGTTCGATCTGTATGAACGCCTGGTTAAGCGGTTTCCCGACCTGAGTATCTTTGCCAGTGGTGGCGTTCGCAACGTCGACGACATAAAGCGCCTCGCCGATATTGGCGTCTACGGCGTAATATTCGGCCGGGCATACTACGAAGGCAAAATCAATCTCAAAGACATAGAGGAGCTGGTCGCCAGGAAGGTGTAACCCGTTCCACCATTCCCGCAGTGTAGCTGCTATAATATTTAAAACTTGCAACATTGTTGCATTTTCTATTTTTGGGTTCTAATTTCAGCTTTTAGTTGATCAGCAGTATAATTGAAACAAAGGACCCAACTACTTTTTCTTCTTTTTTCTCTTTTCTTTTCAGCGCTGCGAGGGCAGGATGCCGCCTGCAATTTGTCGCTTACAGGTATTGTGTTGGACAAAAAATCGAAAGAGGCGCTGCCAGTAGCTGCTATCTGGATTGTAGGTGCTGAGAAGGGCACAACTTCAAACGAGAAGGGCCAGTTTACGGTAGCTGGTCTCTGCCCTGGCACCTACACTGCCGATGTTCATTACCTCGGCTACAAAGAAAACCATATCTCCATTACACTGCCTCTTGCCAAACCGCTTGTGGTGCTTATGGAGGAGGAAGACGTGGTGATAAGAGGTGTGACTGTGGAAGGTGAGGCTGTTGCCCCCGAAAAGACACAGGCAGAAGCGAGATTAAACGAAAAAGAAATTGCCCGGGCCAGCGGAAGATCCCTGGGGGAAAGCTTACAGGAACTGGCCGGAGTAACTGCACTGAAAACAGGGCCGAATATCGCCAAGCCCATTATTAACGGCCTTCATAGCAATCGCATACTTATACTAAACAATGGGCTGAGGCAGGAGGGGCAGCAGTGGGGCACCGAGCATGCTCCGGAAATTGATCCGATGGTAGCCCAGCAAATTTCGGTAGTTAAAGGTGCGGCTTCAGTTAGGTACGGGCCTGAAGCAATAGGCGGGATAGTGCTTGTTGAGCCGCCGCCACTGCCCTATGAGCACGATCATGTGCACGGCGACGTGCGCCTGATGGCGGCAACCAACGGCCGCATGGGTGCTGCATCTGCTAATATTGAAGGCGGCCTCGGAAGCGACGACATGTTCGCCTGGAGGCTCCAGTCAACCACCCGCCGGGCAGGCGACTTTAGTGCCCCCAATTACATGCTCACAAATACAGGTCTAAGTGAGTTGGCTTTCTCCGGGGCTTTTGGTTTCAGGTCCGACAGGTGGAATGCCGAAGCATACTACAGCCGCTTTGCCACCGGGCTTGGAATCCTGCGGAGTGCACACATTGGAAATCTTACCGATTTTGAAGCGGCTATTGCAAGCGACCGGCCGCTGTATGTAGAGGACTTCTCCTATGAGATAGACAACCCGCGGCAGGAGATCGCACACGACCTTGTAAAAGCAACAGCCGGATACAAATCAGCAATAGGGAATGTAAACCTGACGTACGGCTACCAAAGGAATTTTCGGCAGGAGTTCGATATAAGGCGGGGAGGAAGGAGCGATAGGCCTGCGCTTGATATGGACTTGCTCACACAATCGGCTGATCTGGTATGGCGGCACAAGACTTTAGGAAAGCTTGCAGGCGAAGTAGGTGCCACACTCATTTATCAGGAAAACAGAAATGTGCCCGGTACAGGCATAGAACCACTAATACCAAATTATAATAGCACTACTTTAGGACTATTTGCTCTAGAAAGATACATTCTGGACAGGTGGGAGTTTGAGGCTGGGCTACGGGCGGATAAAAAGGATTTCCAGGTATTCACATTTAATGAGGCCCAGGAGGTTATCCGGCCCAAGTATAGTTTCAACAACTTTTCCGGCACGGTTGGGCTGGTTTTTTTGCCCTCGCCGCGATTACGCCTTTCGTCTAACCTGGGCACAGCCTGGCGGCCGCCCAATGTGAGTGAATTGTACAGCAGGGGGTTGCATCATGGGGCTGCCACTATCGAAGAGGGCAACACCGGATTGGGCGTAGAGCAGGCGTTAAAGTGGATTAATCAGATGCAATTGAGTGCCGGCAGGTGGACGTGGGATATTACAGCCTATATTCAGCGAATAGAGAACTACATCTATCTTGAGCCGCAAGCAGAGCCCCGACTCACTATCCGAGGTGCTTTTCCGGTTTACAAGTACGTGCAAACCGATGCTTTGATGGGTGGCGCAGACGCAGGAGTAAAGGTTGGGCTTGCCAAAAGTGTCGAATACCTCTTGAAACTATCGCTGGTGCGGGGAGTGGACCTACAGCGGAAAGCGGACCTTATTTTTATGCCCGGAGATCGTATGCAAAACACGATCAACTGGACGTATCCATCCGAATCGAAAAGTGCACTCTCGGCAGCACTCTCGCATCACTTTGTGCGGCATCAAAGCCGGTATCCCAAAGGTGTAGACCTCGTGGAACCGCCACCGTCATACCATTTGTTTGGTGTACAAGCGGCCTATAGTTCACAACTGTTTGGCAATGACTTTGAGATCAACCTGGAACTAACTAACCTTCTGAATACGGCCTACCGCGAATACCTGAACAGGTTCAGGTACTTTGCTGATGAACCGGGCAGATCTGTAAACATACGTTTCAACTATAAATTCTAAATTATGACAAGGAAGAACCTTTTAATGAATTCAGTTTTCATTTTTGCAACATTGTTGCTTCTATCGGGATGTGGAAACGACGACGCCGACCCGGTGAACGAAAATGAGGAGGAACTGATTACAACCGTGCGCCTCACCTTTAGTTCAGGGACCGATACTTTTACAGCTGAATGGAAGGATGAAGATGGAGATGGAGCAATGGACCCGATGGTAGACGACATAGTGCTTGCGAGTGGCACAACCTACACAATGGTTCTGCAAATCCTGAATGAATCGGAAACCCCCGCCGAAAACATCACCGAAGAAATAGAGGAAGAGGCGGAAGAGCATCAATTCTTTTTTGTGGCATCTGATGCGCTCAACCTCACCGTGGAATATGATGACGAAGATGCGGACGGAAATCCGGTCGGTTTAAAAAATGTGTTTACCGCGGGAGGTGCAAGCACGGGCACGCTCACTGTTATTCTGAAGCATGAGCCAAACAAAACAGCGGCGGGAGTAAGAGACGGGGATCCAACCAATGCTGGCGGCGAAACGGATATTGAAACAACTCCCCCCTTTAATGTAACTATACAGTAATAAAAAAGGGCCCGGAAGGGGCCCTTTGAATCTTTAATCGGTGGCTCTCGATTCTTGTGAAAACTCCTGTTCGGATTCGGTATACTTAAATTTGTATACCAGATAGAATATAAAGTTGTAGGACAAGACCGACGATGAATCTGCCTTGTTTTTTAAGCCGGGTAATGCTTCTCCTTCGCTACGGCTCTTTTGGCTGGCCGCGCTATAATTTACTGCCTTTGGATCGGGCTTTACAACTTCAGCGGCATCCTTTTCTTTTTTCTCCTGTTCGCAAAGTTCAGCTTTTTTCTTTTCCTTGTCAGCAACTGGTCCATTGGCCAACACTGCGCTGGAGCTAATACCGATGAAAAATAATAGTGTTAGTATATTCTTAGTATAGGTCATATATCCTTTTTCCGTAAAGGGAATTCAAGATAAGCAAATTTCTCCGAAAATTCCTAATGTGTTGATTTAACATTTACCTTTCATCACTAAATATTGATTTTGACATATTAATTTCCTCTTTTGTATAATTTAAGCCAAACCTCTGCGGCTTGAGAACAATATCCGGAGTTGCAGCCTTTTAAAGGTGTACTTTTACTGAGGTTAGTTTAGAAGATGGTGTACAGCGAGCGTCAGCCAGTGCCGGCTAAAATAGGGTGGCTGTACCTTTGTAAATTATTGGAAGAATCACGGGGAGCGTGTATTATCGTGTAGGGATGGAAAAGTACGAGTTCAGAAGCCTGCGAATTGATGATCTTAAACAGATGCATCGCTCATTTGTTGAGGCATTTAGCGACTACCCGGTGCCCATGCAGCCTACGCCTGCGCAATTTGAAGCCCGGATGATTCACAAGCTTAATATTGCCTTTCGCTATTCTATCGGGGCTTTTGTTGGCGAAAACCTCGCGGGTTTTCTACTCAATACCTTAAATACCTTTGAGGGGCTCCCTACCCTTTATAATGGAGGCACCGGTGTAATACCCGGCCACAGGGGCAACGGGCTCACTCGTAAAATGTATGAAGTTGTGTGCGCAGGCACGTTGCCTGCAGGCACCAGGTTATTGCTCGAAACCTTAACAACCAATACCGCAGCACTTAAGGCATACCAGCAGGTTGGCTTCAGGTACAAGCGGTTTTTCCTGTGCTATAAAATGTTGGCCAGGCCCGATGCGCCCCTGGTGGGTGAATTTGAAATACGGGATGCTGAAGTAGGGCGGCTGGAAGATTATGCGCTGTTCGACAGCACAGAGAGTTGTTTCTCTGACAGCTTCAGCCAATTGCGGTACAACCTTCCATATGAAAAAGTGCTTGAGTGCTTTCACGGCGATGAACTGGTGGGTTATCTCATATTTCAGCCGGAACCCGGGCGAATAAGCAGGATGGCTGTAGCGCCGGACTTTCGCAGAAGGGGAATAGGTTCTCTTCTTATAAGGCACGCATTTTTATTGGCCGGGAAAAAATCTCTTTATGTTATAAACGTGCCGGAAGAAGCTACAGGCATTCAGCATTTCTTAGCCAGCCAGGGCTTTGAACACCAGGTAGACCAATGGGAAATGGAGTTGAAGCTATGACTTTCGCAAATTTGCCCGATTTGGCTCCGGGGTACTTTCGGGGCTCAGGAGCTGACACGCCCATTCAATTCATTTCGATTGATTCCCGCAAGAGCTATCCCGGTAGCGGGGCGGTCTTCTTTTGCCTGAGTGGGCAACAGCACGACGGCCACAATTATGCGGAGGAAGCATACGGGAAGGGTTGGCGGTTTTTTGTTGTGGAATATATGCCAGCCGCTCATTCCAAAATGTCGGGGGCCGGCTTCTATGTAGTTGAGAGCTCCCTGGTGTTGATGCAAAAAATAGTTGCTCAACACCGCCGGCAATTTGCCTTCCCGGTCGTAGGCATTACAGGGAGCAACGGCAAAACTATTGTGAAGGAATGGCTCTACCAGCTATTGGCGCCATCTTTTTCGGTGATAAAAAGCCCCAGGAGCTATAACTCGCAGGTGGGTGTGCCTCTGTCGGTATGGGCCATGGCACCCAACCATAACCTCGCCATTTTTGAGGCTGGAATTTCTGAGCCGGGCGAAATGAGCAAACTCGAGCAGATGATTAAGCCGGACGTCGGCATTCTTACCAATTTAGGGTCTGCACACGATGCTTCGTTCGAATCGCCCTCGCACAAGCTGAAGGAAAAGCTAATGCTTTTCGCACATGCCAAAAAACTGATTTACTGTGCCGACCATCCCGCAATCCATAAAACCCTGCAGCAGGGGCATTTGCCGGGCGTTGAGTTAGTAAGCTGGGGTAGCGGAACGGCCACCTATTCGGTGAAGCGTACTGACGAGGTGCTGGAGATAAACTCTCGCGATCATAACTTCTCCGTTCCGCTCCCTTTTTCCGACCCTAAATCTGTCGAAAACCTGTGCCATTGCATTGTTGCCGCCCTGGAGCTGGCTGTGCCTGTTTCGGAAATATTGAAGACCCTGGCTTCTTTCCGCGAGGTGCCGATGAGAATGGTACTGCGTGCGGGTATGCATGGAAGTTTACTGGTAGACGATTCCTACAACAACGATCTGCAGGGGCTTGAAGCAGCGCTCGATTTTTTAAAAGCCCATAGCCACGGCAGGCCTCTCACGGTGATACTGTCCGACATACTGCAATCGCAGGGACAAGCGGCACTGCTTTACAAGCAAGTAAATCAGGCGCTTGCAGCAAAGGGAGTGAGCCAGCTCGTTGCTATAGGACCGGCATTGGCGGAAAACACCGGGCAGTTTAGCATGAAAGTGGAAAGCTTCGCTGATATCGCCGCTTTTTTCGAACGTCGAAGACCTAAGGATTTCGCCGGCGAAGCAATATTAATAAAGGGTGCCCGCACTTTTGGCTTTGAGGAAATAGTCCGCCGCTTTCAGGCGAAAATTCACCGCACAGTGCTGGAAATTAACCTGGAGGCACTTCAGCACAACTTTCAGTTCTACCGGGGGTCGCTTCCGGCGGGTGTGAAAACCATGGTAATGCTCAAAGCCTTTGCCTATGGTAGCGGAAGCGCCGAAATTGGCCGGACCTTGCAGTACCTGAAAGCCGACTATATAGCGGTGGCTTTTCCCGACGAAGGAGTGGCGCTGCGGCAGCAGGGGATAAGCATACCTATAATGGTAATGAATGCCCCCGCCGAGAGCTACCCGGTGTTGCAGGAATACAAGCTTGAGCCGGAGATTTATAGCTTCGATCAGCTCAATGAGTTGCGCTGGTGGCTTGAGGGTGACAAAAGGGAACTGGCCATTCACCTGAAGCTTGATACAGGCATGCACCGGCTCGGATTTGTAGCCTCGGAGTGGCCGCAAGTAAAGGAACAGCTGCAACAAATGCCCTCAATGCGGCTTACATCTATTTTCACACATTTGGCGGCATCAGAAAGCCCTGCTTTGGACTCGTTTACCCACGAACAGGTTCAGTCTTTTTTAAGGGGATTCGAAATGCTGAAGGGAGATACAAAGCCGATGCGCCATGCGCTTAATACCGCTGGAATTACCCGATTTCCGGAATATCATTTCGATATGGTTCGGATAGGCATAGGGCTGCACGGTGTTGAAAGTACAGCCGCCGAACAGGGAGCGCTCCGGCCTGTGGCGACGCTAAAAACGGTGGTTTCGCAGGTAAAGAGGGTGATTCGCGGCGAAAGCATTGGCTACGGACGAAAGGGGGTGGTGCAGAGTGACACCCGGATAGCCACACTTGCTATAGGTTATGCCGATGGGTATGGACGTGAATTTGGCCTGGGGAATGGCAAAATACTGATTAAGGGTCAGCACTTCCCAACCATTGGAAGTATTTGCATGGACATGACCATGGTGGACGTGGGCGACAGCGACGTAGAGGAAGGCGACGAGGCAATTATTTTCGGGCATACACCCACTGTGCAACAGCTGGCGCAATGGGCCCGCACAATCCCCTACGAAATCCTCACTTCGATTTCGGAAAGAGTAAAAAGGGAGTATATCAGCGAATAATTACCCGCACCCAAGGTTTTTTCTGAAGTCTCGCTCCGGGATACCGCCGTATTTCGTTTCCTCAGCCCGCTCCTGATTTTTGTCAGGAGTGACATCCGTCACTTTATGGCGTTTTTGTTTTGTGTTACTTTGCTCGTCAGACTTCTTTTTTTCAGGCTTTTGCATATAAATACAACCGAATGACAATAATCAGGTTTGAAAACCAAAACTAATTTAGCAATTTTGAAACAATCTAAATAAAAATAGAGCATGCGAACTGTAGCAGATCTTCGTCCCGGTGAAAGGGGAACCGTTTCAGGTTTTTCCGATCACGACCTCTCCATTAAGTTGCTGGAGATGGGTGTGCTTCCTGGCACGGAAGTAACGATGAAACTGATTGCACCATTCGGGTGTCCTGTTTGTATCGAGGTGTCGGGCTACAACCTGTCACTCCGAGTGTATGAAGCTTCGACTATTTCTTTAAACTGATAATGCCCCATTCAAAGCGGTTTGATACCACACTGAAAGTAGCTTTAGTAGGAAACCCCAATGCAGGCAAGTCGTCATTATTTAACTACCTGACAGGCCTAAACCAGAAGATTGGCAACTTTCCGGGCGTAACAGTCGACAAGCGCTCCGGCAACACTGTTCTTCCCAATAGCCACATAGCCCGTGTGCTGGATTTGCCCGGCACCTACAGTATATATCCGCGGTCTATAGACGAACGGGTGGTGGTAGATACTCTGCTCGACGAAAAAGCGAAAGATTACCCCGATGTGGTGGTTGTTATCGTCGACGCTTCCAATTTAAAGCGGAACCTGCTGCTGTTTTCTGAAGTATACGACCTCGGCTTGCCCGTTATTCTCGCATTGAACATGATGGATGTGGCCGGCAAGAAAGGCCTGGAAGTAAACGCCACCACATTGAGCCGTGTGCTGGAAATACCTGTTGTTTCCATCAACGCCCGTACAGGAGAAGGGCTTGACCGGCTGAAAAGCGCACTCACACTCCCCGCCGAAGCGCTCAAGAGGCCTTTTTACGATGTGGTACCACTGGCTGCCAATGCCATTGAAGAAACCAAAGCCGCACTTGATATCAAGGATAACTACAAGGCTTTCCAATGCCTTATCAATAAGCCCAACCTGCACACGCTCAACGGCGAAGGCATCGGTTTAATTGACGGCATAGTGAAAAAGCACGCCCTCGACCTTACCGACCTGCAGTCGAGAGAAACTTTGGGGCGCTATGCTGCCATAGATAAAATAGTTGCGCAGGTTACCAGCAGAAAACCCACCACCGAACAACGGCAGCTTTCAAACAAGCTCGACAGCATACTAACCCACAAATGGTGGGGCTACGCCATCTTTCTGTTAGTGCTGTTTCTTATGTTCCAGTCAGTTTTTGCCTGGGCCGAGCCGGTGATGAATTGGATCGACGAAGGCATAGCTGCAACAGGCCAGTGGCTTGGGGCCTTGCTGCCCGAAGGCATCATTAATAAGCTTGTTACCGAAGGGATATTGCCGGGCATTGGCGGCATTCTTGTGTTTATACCCCAAATAGCATTTCTTTTTGCATTCATAGCCCTTTTGGAAGAGTCGGGTTATATGGCCAGGGCAGTTTTTCTCATGGATAAGATCATGAGAAAATTCGGATTGAACGGAAAAAGCGTTGTACCACTTATCTCCGGCGTGGCTTGTGCTATTCCGGCGGTTATGGCCACCCGCAATATCGACAACTGGAAAGACCGAATGATTACCATCATGGTAACCCCGTTGATGAGCTGCTCTGCCCGCTTGCCTGTTTACACTATTCTTATAGCCCTCGTAGTACCGTCCACGGAATTACTCGGCTTTTTCAACCTTCAGGGAGTGGTGCTTATGGGCATGTACCTGCTGGGGTTTGTAGCTGCGCTTGGCTCTGCCTATGTAATGAAACTGATAATGAAGGTGAAAGAGCGGAGCCTTTTTTTAATGGAGTTGCCCATTTACCGTATGCCCCGCTGGAAAAACGTCGGGCTCACTATTGTCGAAAAGGTTAAAGCGTTTGTTTTTGAGGCTGGAAAAATAATACTGGCCATCTCTATAGTGCTTTGGGTGTTGGCGTCGTATGGTCCGGGTACCACCTTCGACAGAGCAGAAGAAATAGTTCGTGCCCAACCGGAAAACCAGCAATTGACGGAAGATGCGCTGACTGACAAAATAGCTTCCCTCAAGCTCGAGCATAGCTATGCCGGTCATGTGGGAAAGGTTATCGAACCCCTTATTTCGCCTCTCGGCTACGACTGGAAGATAGGTATAGCGCTGGTTACATCCTTTGCTGCAAGGGAGGTTTTTGTGGGCACAATTGCCACCATATACAGCGTTGGCTCAGCAGCCGAAGACGAAATGACGATAAGGGAGAAGCTGGCGCAGGAGAAAAACCCTGAAACAGGCGGGCCTATGTACACCCCCGCTGTGGCTTTCTCACTATTGGTATTTTACGCTTTTGCCATGCAGTGCATGAGTACCCTGGCGATCGTGTACAGGGAAACAAAAGGCTGGAAGTGGCCTGCACTGCAATTAATTTACATGTCAGGTTTAGCCTATCTGTCTGCTTTTATCGTTTACCAACTGTTGTCGTAAACAATTGGATAAATGAATGATAGACTGGCTTTTTTTCTAAAGCGGCAGGAGAAATTTGAGAAGTTGGCCAAAGCTGCGGCCGAATCAGTAAGCAGGCTTTCCGTTTTTAGGATCGCCATTTTTGTAATTGCGCTCTCCCTGATCGTATACCTTGCCAACGAACGGCTCGGCTGGTACGTGACCGCAGCAGCTGTTGTTTTCATCTTCATTTTCGGAATACTTGTGAACAGGCACAATGCTTTTATGCGCAAGTATGAATACCTGAAAGCGATAGCCTCAGTAAACAGAAGCGAGGCATTGAGGCTTGGCAACGATCTGAAGGGGTTCGAAGAGGGTGCGCACTACAATACCCCCAACCACCCTTACGCCAGCGATCTCGACATCTTTGGCCGTTATTCGGTTTTTCAGCTTTTGAACAGGACCACTACCCCGCAAGGTGAACAAACGCTGGCTGCCTGGCTGCGGACTCCAGCAGATAAGGATACCGTAGAGAGCAGGCAGGAGGCGGTGAAGGAATTGGCCGGGAAAACAGAATGGCGGCAGGCGTTTGAAGCAACGGGCAAAATGAACCTCTCAAAAAAGGAAGGGAATTTGTCACTTCCCAATGCAGAGCAACCACTCACTCCTATTTCCTCTTGGCAAAAAGTTTGGGCAGCAGCGGCTGTAGTGTTTTCGCTGCCAATGTACTTTCTGGTATTTACCGCCGCCATTTCCTGGCATTGGATAGCTGTACCCCTCATACTCAACAGCTTTTTTTTGTTGGCGCTTGCAAGGTCGTTGAGCGAAGATTACAAAAGGTTGACCGGTATGGCCCGGCACCTCTCCGTTTTTGTGGACCTTTTTGAAATAATTGAAAAGGAAGTTTTTGAAAGTGAAGCTCTCAAGCGCCAAAAGGCCGAGTTGCTGAGTGGAAGCAAAAGTGCATCTGAGGCTTTCAGCTCGTTAAGTGCCATTGTGAACAGGTTCGATAACCGGTCCAACATGTTTTACCAGCTACTCAATGCGTTTGTTTTGATGGACTTCTGGCTGGTGCTTGCCGCCCAGCGGTGGTTTAGTAGCCATGGGCACCTTATCTCAGCATGGTTGGCGGCAAATGCCAATATGGAAACCTTCAACAGCCTCTCAGGGTTTGCTTTTGCCAACCCGTCCTACTCCTTTCCGGCGGTGGAAGCATCGGCCTTTCGCCTGGAAGCGAGAAACCTGGGCCACCCGCTTATAGGTGAAAAGGAACGGGTCACCAATGATTTTGAAGTTTCAGGGAAAGCCCTCCTGCTGATTACCGGCTCCAACATGTCGGGAAAAAGTACATTTCTGCGCACAGTGGGTGTAAATGTAGTGTTAGGGTTGGCGGGAGCTCCGGTGTGCGCCACGTCCATGTCGTTATCATTTTTTCAGCTGTTCACAAGCATGCGAACGCACGATGCACTGGAGGAAAGTGTGTCGTCCTTTTATGCAGAGCTTCGCCGCATACGGCAGCTGCTTGATTTGCTCGAAACCAAAGTGCCGGTACTTTATATGCTCGACGAGGTGCTTAAGGGAACCAACTCCGACGACAGGCACAAGGGAACAGAAGCATTGGTACACCAGCTCCTGAAAAAAAACGCAGCCGGCTTCATCTCAACACACGACCTGAGCCTCAGTTACCTGGGCGAACGGCTCCCGCAGGTAACCAACTACAGCTTCAACAATTTTATTGAAGGAGATGAGCTGATATTCGACTATAAACTTACCGAAGGCCCCTGTCGTAGTTTCAATGCCTCGCAGCTGATGAAGAACATGGGAATAGAAATTATTCCCTAATTTTGGGCCTCTTCATTTATGGCAACTGTAAACAAAAAAATAGGCATTTTAGGTGGCGGCCAGCTGGGTCGCATGCTCATTCAATCGGGTATCGATTTTAACATCCCGTTCAAAGTAATTGATCCTGACGCCTCGGCCCCATGCAAAGATATCGCCGGTGAATTTTTGGAGGGCAGCCTGAAGGACT
>CBFGTI010000134.1:0-14970 GCA_965651695.1 uncultured Imperialibacter sp.
TTTAACCTGATAGAAGACGACGACATGGTAAACGCATGGTGCATGCCCGGAGGAAAAGTAGCTTTTTATACAGGCATTATGCCAATATGCGAAGACGAGGCCGGAGTGGCTGTGGTAATGGGGCACGAAATTGCTCATGCTGTGGCACGCCATGGCAACGAACGCATGACGCAGGGGCTTATCCAGCAGTTAGGCGGCGCAGCGCTGGCTTATGCCTTGCAGGAAAAACCGCAGCTTACACAGCAAATATTTATGACCGCCTACGGGGCGGGAACTACGGTTGGCGCCTTACTACCTTTTTCGCGGCTGCAGGAATCGGAAGCCGACCGTATGGGTCTGATTTTCATGGCCATGGCCGGGTACAATCCAAATGAGGCACCCGAATTCTGGCGACGGATGGCCCAGGCCAACAAAGGAGGAGGAGGACAGCCGCCTGAGTTTCTCAGCACCCACCCTTCCAACGAACGCCGCATAGCCGATTTACAAGCGGCTATTCCTGAGGCAATGAAGTATTATAAGAAATAGACATTGCACTGTTTCACAGTTTAACGTTTCAGAGTCTGCCAACTCCAAAACGTTAAACTGTAAACTTTTAAACCCTCTTACCTCTCCCAAAATGCAGGAGGGTCAATGCCCAGCGACCTCAGGTATACATAACCCTGTCCGCGATGGTGAATTTCATTATCCACAAAGTAAAGCAGCGTCCAGTAGATTGGACCTTCGTACATCCCAAAAGCGGCTTCTACTTCATGAAACCTTCCAGCCGGAATTTGCGGCCACATCCTGTCGATCTTTGCTGTCACTTCGTCCCACTTGTCGAGGAGAGCCTGTTTGGTAGTAATGGTTGCGCTGCCGGTATTGTGCTCGTCCATGTCTATAGCACCCCAATTGCCGGATACCACGCCATCCATTCCCGGATTTGCCATACCTATCATTTCCAGAGCCAGCAGTGCAAAAGGGCGCATACCGCCTACGCTATAGGTAAATAGCTTGTCTTCAGGAAAAGCTTCAATTACTTTCCGGGTAAGCGCACGATGCCCCTGCCAATGTTCCAGAAATATTTCGGGGCTTATAAATGCAGTCATTTTGGTGGTGGGTTCCATTACTTGATTTTCCATTAGTGAAGAGATTTAGTAGTTAAAATTGCTTTTCACTTCAAAGAAAATGGGAGGGAATGACAGCCCTATGTCAGCGATTTTTAAGTTTTTTTATCTCGAAAGGAAAAGATAATTTTCCAGCCCAAATTAAGGTCAATACTTGTAATCAATGAAAGAAATCCAAATAAGTGTGTCGGGAGTGGTGAAGCACTTCAAGGACGTAAAAGCAGTGGATGGTGTCGACCTCAGCATCCGCAAAGGCGAGTTTGTGGCAGTGCTGGGGCCCAACGGTGCAGGCAAAACGACCCTTGTAGAAATGATCGAGGGCATACAGAAGCCCGATGCCGGCGAGATCAGGATAAAGGGAATGAGTTGGGAGGGCAACTCCGAAAAGCTTCACCGCATTATCGGGCTTTCATTGCAGGAAACCCGCTTCATTGAAAAGCTGCGTGTGAGGGAAACTCTGGACCTGTTTGCCAGCTTTTATGGACTTGGGGCAGAAAGGGTGGAGGAAGTGCTGGAGCTGGTGAACCTCACAGAAAAGCAAAAGGCATTTACAGATAAGCTTTCGGGCGGGCAGCGGCAGCGGATGGCACTTGGTATTTCTATTCTCAATGAACCCGAAATACTGCTGCTCGATGAGCCGACCACCGGCCTCGACCCAAACGCCCGGCGGGAACTGTGGGAAATACTGCTGAACCTGCAAAAGAAAAAATCGACCACGCTCATCCTCACCACACACTACATGGAAGAAGCCGCTTACCTTTGTGAGCGCATCGTGATTATGGACCGCGGCAAAATACTTGCGCAGGGTACGTTGAAAGAGCTTTTGTCCGAGTTTGTGAAGGGAGAGGTGATCGACTTTAGCATCGACCGGCCGCTCGAAAGAGAGCAGCTTCCCTCGCAGAATCAAATACTGAACTTCAGTTTCGACAAAGAAACCCTTAGTGGCGAGTTGCTGGTTAACGACATAGTGAATTATCTGCCGGGTTTCCTACTTTACGTGCAGGGAGAGGGCATTCGCGTCGATTCCCTGGAATGCCGCAAAATGACACTCGACGACCTTTTTACATCAATGACCGGCCGCCATATCAACCAATAAACCTATGAAGCATCCCATCCTTCTGCTTATTGTTACCAATTTAAGAGAATTCTATCGCCAGCCCGGGGCTATTTTCTGGGCTATCTTGTTTCCTGTTTTAATGGCGGGTGGATTAGGCCTGGCCTTTACCCAAAAAGGTGAGCTTAGCCAAAAAATCGCCTTTGTTTCGGGCAAAGCTGCAGCTGAAGAAAGCTGGAGTAAGCGTGTGGGTAACGACAAGACGGGTTACACCAACTACCAGTTTTTAAACGTAAGCTACGAGAACGGCCTCCGGCTATTGAAGCGGGGCACGGTAGATGTGATCATCAGGCAGAAGGGTTCGGAGTATGAATACCATTTCGACCCCATGAACCCCGAAGCACAGCTGGCCTATATGCAGCTAAATGCCGTGTTGAAAAATGAAAATGTGCAGCCTTCGGGTGGTGACGACATCGTGCCGCTTACCGAGATTGGCAACAGGTACATCGACTTTCTGGTGCCGGGCTTGATGGCCATGGGCGTAATGATGTCGTGCATGTGGGGTATCAGCTACGGACTCATTGAGAAGCGCTCAAAGATGCTGCTACGCCGGATGGTAGCCACTCCCATGCGAAAGTCGCACTTTATGATTGCCCAGCTGGTAGCCCGCACCATCATGTGTGCCATTGAGGCAACCTTGCTGGTAGGGTTTGCAATGCTGTTTTTTGATATAAAAATAGAAGGAAGTTTTACTGCTCTGCTCGTGCTATTTTTAGCTGGCACCATGGCCTTTGCCGGCATAGCCATACTTACGGCTTCCCGCACCTCCAACACTTACGTGGGCAACGGCATTCTTAACGCGGTGGTTATGCCGATGATGATCCTGTCGGGCATATTTTTCAGCTATCAGAGCTTTCCCGATTGGGCCGTGAGTATAATCCGGTTGTTTCCATTAACTATTTTTGCCGATACAGCCAGGGCTATTTTTATTGAAGGGGCTGGCTGGAGCGACATAGTGTTACCTGTGGGAGTACTTGGTGGGCTGGGAGTTGTGTTCCTCGGGGTGGGGCTGAAGGTGTTTAAATGGTATTGAATGAGTAGAATGCTACAAATCCGTTTTGCTGAACCTTGCTGTTTGGTCAGCATTGGTTTCAGGGCGGAGTGCAAGAATCAGGAATGAAAGCGGTTTAAGGCGTGGTTGAGGCATGCAATACCGGCTTCCATGCAAAAGATTGCCGGTTAATGTGCTACTTTAGGCCAAGCAGGCGCCCCTTACTCAGCAAACAATACTTCTGCCCACAGCCTGTTCGTTTCTTCTTCAACTACAAACTGCCACCGATCGCTCCATTTCATTCCTGTCCGTGCATGCAGCTGTCCCTCGCCGGGCAATTCACCGGCACCGAGCAAATGGCTGCTTTGTAACAGATTGGAGCTGACGTTAGCTGTAAGCTTGCCTCTGCTAATAAATTGCCGGGCCGGCACCTGCAACTCATACACCGACACACGCATGTTCGATTCGGCATCGTAGTAGCAGCTAACGGGTTTCACCTCGGGAATATCGATTCCCGATCTCACCTCGTAGCTGTCTATTACCATTTGGTTGCAGCCGCGGCTGTTTTTTGCGCTCAGGAATATGAAGCCATAAAAAATGACCGGCAAGCTCAGTAAAGATCCGGCTACGGCAAAAATTTTAAAGAACGTTTTCATTGTTAATGAGGTGGGTCAATAAATAAATGTAACTAATTCACTCATGAGAAGGGGCTTCTACATTCACAATTTTGAGTCTGTTTCTGTGATTGATCACAAAATAGTCGCGAATGAGCCACCGGGCCAACAGACCTGCGCCAACGAGGGAGCCGCTGATGGCGACGGTGTTTCTGTCGAACCGCCCGGTGTTGAGCAGGTCCAGACCAAGGTAGCCCACCCCGCCAATAAGAAACAGCCGTTCGTATTTGTACTTTAACGGAAACCACACCACCGTTTTATAGTCGACATACAGGTGGGTAATGTCTTGCACCGCTACCTTATGATAGTGGAAAACGATCAGACTGTCTTCAAACCCTCTGATAAGATCGGTGTATTTCTTATCGTCGCCCTTTATACGGAACGAAATTTCGTCGTCCACATAGTAATGTGCTTGCCGATACCAGTTTTTGGAGAAGGTAAGGAAGCTTTGTGCCCTGCATTCGCAATAGCATGCCGCCGAGAGTAAACACACGCATATCAGCCTTGTCATCCGCCAAAGAGGGCTTTAATCTCCTGTCGGATTTAGTATTTTGCCAGCAAATAAAATAGTATTGCTGTGTTTTTCCCTGATGAAAAAGGCAAACGGCCGATTGATGTAAAAGGCTTTTGGGACGGACGAACCGCAGGAACAAAGTACAACAGCCTCTACGATGGTGGCAGCCGCTGCCTCAGAGCCTTTTTCATTTACCTCGATAAACGACTGGTGTAAAACACGACTGATTTCTACTGGAAGCGATTCTTCGAAAAGGCCCGAGAAGTCTGCTGAGCCCCGTCCAAACGCTTTTTCCATACCCATGGCGATCAGCATTTCATTGAGTGTTTGCTTAAATCCCATCTTAAATTTTGGCAGTTGAACTACCGCCGTGGCCGTGTCAGCATTGTTTACAATAGAGGCAAAATCGAGTGGCGCGAGGTTCTGAATAATCTCGTTAACACTCCGGCCGTTCGAATTCTCCATAAGTATGGTCATGCTGAATTGGCCGTTGCCGTAGGGGAGGTCTACCAACGTGAAGTCCTCCTGGTACGAATAAGACACTTTGGTGCCGGAAGAAAACATCATATCCGCCTGTACTTCACCGGAGGGGGCGTAGAACGGAGCCTTGGCTGTTTTAGTTTCGTCAAACTCATACTGCCAGTCTGCCTTAAAATAGATAGCATTAATCAGGTACATCACGGCATTAGCCGGAATCGCATCCAGCATATCTTTAATTTTTCCATTGGTCTTGTTCTCAATCCACTGGTTAATTTGGTCTTTCGTTGTTGCCGCGCCAAAATCTGCTGCCTTTACTTCAGCTTCATAGTATTGGAGCAATACGTTTTTAAAGTCGGATTTGATGTGATAGTCGGCGTTGTACCAATTACTATTGGCTATCTGCAGGTTTACTTTTTTATCAAGCCCGAGCAGGAAGCCCACAAGCTCTTTGTAAGCCCGGTTCATTTCTTCGTCGGACAAGTGCCCAAGCGCCAGGGTTGCTTTCATTTCTTCCCTGGTATCTCCCTTTGCTCCGTTGGCAGTCATGCTTAGGGCTGCACTAACGCTAAATGGCGAAATGAAGACATTAGCCTGCTGGTGCTGCTCGCTGATTTGCGAAAATAGATCGAACGAAAATTCGTTGGCAGCAGCGGCTACCTGTTGTTCCGCAGCCGACAGCGTGCGGAGATTGGGGAGGTTGTCCGTATCGTCGTTACTGGTTTGGCAGCTGGTGGCAACAAGTAAAAAGCTAATGATGAATGCTTTGGGAATTGTAAGGTATCTGCTCATGTTCCGTCTTTTTTGAAATCGTCAATAAGACCTGATTGCGAGCACAACCGTTGGAATCGTATGAGAAATTTTACAAGAACCAGCTGTTTAGCCGAGTAGCTTCTTCGTCTTTGCCGGAAGCTTTTCTTTTACCAGCCCGTAGGATTGCCTGATGTGTTTTTTCCATTCAGCGAGCGATATGCGGCTAATATCGTCAACAGCAACCCATTTATAGCGCGCCAGGTAAGGAGCCGGCATAAATCCACTTCTGCTGCACATTTCGTCGAATTCTTCGTCGGTTACTTTAAAAGATGCAGAGGTAGGCGTTTGATCAAGACCGGTTGCACAAAACATCTTTCCACCGATGGAAAATACAAGGTCGTTTCCCCACTTAATGTCTTCAGTGGCATGGGGCAATGAGAGGCAGAGCGTGCGGAAGTCTTCGAGGGTCATTGAAGAGGTTAATGGTTATCGGTAATCTGTTATCGGTGGTACGTCTCTTCGGGTTTTTTGGTTTCGAGTCGGAATTCTACGATCCACCGTAGCGGAATTTGGAGGTAGAGATTTTGAGTTAGTGCACCAATATTTCTTCATCAACTTCATTTACCTCAGCGACACCCCGCTCAGTTATTTCTCTTAGTTCTATTCTCTTAAGTTCGTTAATGAGGATGGGGTCGTATTTTGCGGTGACACGTATGTAGTTTTCGGTAAAACCGTGCATCATGCCGTCCTCCACATCTTCTTCAAAAAGCACATTAAATTGCCGGCCGAGATTTTCTTCATAAAACTTACGACGCTTCTTCTCCGATAGTGTACGAAGCATTTTGCTGCGCTGGTTCCGCTCTTTCATTGGCACAATCCCGTCCATTTCCACTGCCAGGGTGTTTGCTCTTTCCGAATAGGTGAAAACGTGGAGGTAGGAAACATCCAGCTCGTTGAGGAACTGGTAGGTTTCCAGGAAATCTTCGTGGGTCTCACCGGGAAAACCCACAATCACATCTACCCCTATGCAGCAGTGAGGCATCAGCTTTTTAATGACGGCCACCCGGTCGACATACAATTCCCGAAGGTAGCGGCGGTTCATCCGCTGTAGTATTTTGTTGCTGCCCGATTGCAGGGGTATGTGAAAGTGCGGCACAAATCTCTGCGATTTGGCTACAAAACGTATAACGTCGTTAGTAAGGAGGTTTGGTTCGATGGAAGAAATACGAAAGCGATTGATACCTTCTACTTCGTCGAGTGCTTTTACCAGGTCAATGAACTTCTCTTTGCGGCGACCATCCTGCACACCAAAGTCGCCAATGTTTACTCCGGTAAGCACTACCTCTTTTACCTCGGTGGTGGCAATTTCGCGGGCTGCATTTACAATATTTTGAATGCTGTCGCTGCGGCTTTTGCCACGGGCTAGGGGAATAGTGCAAAAGGCACAGCCATAGTTGCATCCGTCCTGAACCTTTAAGAAAGTGCGGGTGCGGTCGCCATAGGAAAAAGAATGGTTGAATTGCCTTGCTTCTTTTATTTCCGAGGCAAACACCTGCGTTGTTGCCTTTTTCTGAAAACCGTCGAGATAGTCGATCAACTGAAACTTTTCTGCAGCGCCAAGCACCGCATCCACACCAGGTATTTCTGAAATCTCCACCGGCTTCAGCTGGGCATAACAGCCGATGATAGTGACGTACGACTGTGGAGAGATCTTCTTCGCTTCCTGCACCACCTTACGACACTTTTTGTCGGCGTTGTCGGTTACCGAACAGGTATTTATCACAAAAATGTCGGGCGAATCGGTAAAGTCTACCTTCATGTAGCCACGGGTTTCAAACATCCGGGCGATAGTGGAGGTTTCGGAGTAATTGAGCTTGCAACCCAGAGTATAAAAAGCAACTTTCTTCATGAAGCCGCAAAGTTAAAGCAATTAGATGGAAATCCGTATTTTAGCGAAGAAGTTCCACGTTAACGTATGGAATACAAAATAACAGAGCTTACACGCCAGCGTAGGACCCGCCCCCAGAAACCGTGGGGAGAGGATCTTGTGGAGGTGATGAACTTTGTGGAGTCACTAACTTCTCTATACCCGCACGGAAAGCCACTACCGGAAGGTACCGATCCCTCTATTGTGCTTACAAGAAAGAAACGGCCCAAATGATCGAATTTTATAAGGAAGTATTAGATGCCTTTGTAGCAAAAGGAATTCGATTTGTTTTAATTGGCGGCTATGCGGTGAACGCCTATGGTTTTCAGAGAACAACTGGCGACATGGATCTTTTGCTTGATTCATCGTCAGAAAATATAGATCGGGTGTGTCGGTGCCTTTTCGAGCTAGGGTTTGATGAAGGCAAGGCCCGAAAAGCGCTTGCCGAATCAAGCGGAATGCTGTTTTTAAAAGAGGATCCATATCGGGTTGATCTGTTGACCAAGCTAAATTTACCTCATTCCTTCGACGAAGTTTACAATAGAGCGGAACTGCGTAGTCTTTTCAGTATCGACATCAAAGTAATAGGCTATTCGGACCTAATTGATGAAAAAGCCCGCTCCAAACGCGACAAGGACCTTTTGGACATTGCTAAGCTGGAGGAGATCCGTCGCGCGAAAAATCACTGATATTCCCTGCCCTGACAACAATCAGCAACCCGG
Organism: uncultured Imperialibacter sp.; assembly: GCA_965651695.1. Classification (GTDB taxonomy): domain Bacteria; phylum Bacteroidota; class Bacteroidia; order Cytophagales; family Cyclobacteriaceae; genus Imperialibacter. Next base: position 8,276 of record CBFGTI010000134.1, read on the forward strand.
CTGACGAATGTTTTTCCGTGCTGCAGGGCCAGTACGTAATTTCACCAGTATAAAATTCTGAGCACCAAAATTTCCTTGCCATGAACACAATACTCGTCCCCACCGATTTTTCCCCCAGTGCAGAAAATGCATTGAGGGTTGCCGCGCTTATAGCCCGGCATGCTAACGCCGAACTCTACCTGCTTCATTCTGTAAAAACAGATGTGGATTGGGACAAACTTCCGGTAGACAAGCGGGCCAATTATCCCGAAACCCAGTCCAGTATTATATGGGCCGAAGATTTAATGGCCAGGGAAGTGAAGAAACCCATGCTAAAAGGCCTGACGGTACATACCAACATTACTTTTGGCAGCCCTTATGAAAAAATCGTGCAGTTTGCCACCAAAAAAATTAATGCTGACCTGATCGTGATGGGCTCCCATGGGCCTGACGAGCCCGACGAGCTATTTATCGGCTCCAACGCCCAAAAAACGCTGCGATTTGCACATTGCCCGGTACTTACAGTTAAAAAGAGCTTCAGCGGCAAATCGTTTCGCAAGATTGTGTTTGCTTCCGACTTTGAGGAAAATGTAACCGGCCCATTCAACAAAATACTTGAAGTGGCCAGGGCGCTTAAAGCAAAAATGGAGATTGTATTTATCAACACACCGTCCGACTTTAAAGACAATTCGTCTATCAACCAGATCATGGATGCCTTTATTGCCAAATACCCTGATGTGAAGTTCACTAAATCTGTCTATAATGATTACCTGCCCGACAAGGGGATACTGCACTATAGCATGGAGACACAACCGGATATGATCTCCCTGGTAACTCACGGCAAGAGGCACATCCCACACTACTTGCTTGGGGTAACTGAAACGCTCGTGTACCACTCCGAGATACCCGTTATGAGTATGAATATAAAGTAGTAGAATACAATATTTTCTCTCTACCTCCGGCGAGGTACAAGAGGATTAAACCAGAAGACATTGTAACTGAATTCTTCATTTTTATTATTCGCCGCAGGTTCTGGCTTTCCCAGGACTTGCGGTTTTTTTTTGTGTGTAATCGTTTGAGCCAATAACTTGTATCTAATAACTTGCCTTTTTTCAAACCATCCATCCCACGACGTACTGCCATATGATTGTGTATGAGGCAAATAAATTCTGGTTAAGAGATTTGGTGAATTTTACCCGCAGCTGGACTATGCGGAAAATATTTGCGGGCGTAATTCTGATAGGCGTTTACACATTTGGCATATGTGCAGTTTACGATTACTACAATCTGGAACCCGGCCTCCATTCCGGCATCTTTTCGTTGCTGGGCATCGTGCTCAGCATTCTGCTTGTGTTTCGTACCAATACCGCCTACGACAGGTGGTGGGAGGGTCGCAAGCAATGGGGAGCACTGGTAAACCATTGCAGAAACTACGCTGTAATGCTAGAAGCGATTTTGCCTGCCAAAGATGGAGAAACGAGGCAGTTCTTCGCTAAAAATATTGCGAACTTTTGCATTGCGCTACGGGATCATCTGCGCAACGGCGTAAACGTTAAAGACCTGCTGCACCTCTCGCATGAAGAATTGGCTGAATTGGAGCCGAAGGTGCATATGCCAAACCATATTTCGCTGTGGCTATACCGAAAAATGCATGCATTGCAAAAAGCCGGACTGCTAACCGAAGCCGATTCTATTAACCTGAAAGTGCACCACACCGCCCTTTTGGACATTCTTGGAGCTTGCGAACGAATAAAAAAAACGGCGATCCCTTTCTCCTACGCCGTGTATATTAAGTTGTTTGTTACAGCTTATGGCATAATGCTTCCCTTCGGACTCCTGGCCGATTTTGGTTACCACACCATTCTGCTGGTAATGTTTATCTTCTTTGCCATGCTCGGGCTTGAGCTAATGGCCGAGGAGGTTGAAGAGCCTTTTGGCCTCGATTGCAACGATTTGCCAACGGGAGATATAGCCCACAACATTAAAAATAATGTATTTGAGATTTTACTGGGCCAGCAGCCTGCGCAGGTTGAAAAGGTGAAGGAGATGTACGAAAAGGTGCACTAGGTGTTTTCTGTGGCCATTTGCAGCTTCAGGTATCAAATCAATGCCAAGAATTACCAATCCGAATCAGGCTTCGCTTCCTGCCTATTCTTCGTATAGCTCGATGGGCAAACCATCGGGATCATTGAAAAATGTGAATTTTTTTCCTGTATAAGGATCTACCCTGATTTCTTCATATGCGATGTCATTTTCGATAAGATGGACAACTGCTTGTTCAATATTGGATGTCCTAAATGCGAGATGCCTTAGTCCGCAAGCCTCGGGCCCGGAAGGACGGGGTGGTGGCGAAGGAAACGAAAATAATTCGATCTGGTAAATGTCATTCACCTTTAGATCAAGCTTCCAGGAGTTTCTCTCTTCCCTGTGCACTTCCCTCATTATTTCAAAGCCCAAAATTTCGGTGTAAAACCTTTTGGATAAGGGGTAGTCGGAGCAAATGATGGCGACGTGATGTATCCTGGAAATACAAAGTGGTGAATCTTTCATAAGGCAAAGATTCACCCCCTTAGAGATCTTTTCAAACAGAAGGTGTTACTTTCTTTTGGTAAGAATTTGCACTACACCGTTTGCCGCTCTCATTCCGTACATCTGCTGCCCTTCGGGGCCTTTAATTACATTCACCGTCCGAATGTCGTTTACATCCACGGCCATCACAGCCTCTTCATAACTGTTTCCTACCGGGTTTCTGTTGACAACAAAAAGTGGATTCTGATTGCCTGCTAACGAATTGACACCCCGTACCGTAACGTTGATCTCATTACCTCTCTGGTGTATCTGTAAACCTGGGATCCGCCGGAGGTAGTCCACCAGTTGAATGCTGTTGGCTGCACCCACTTCCACCGTATTGGCATCGGTTTGTTCAAGTGTTTTTGTAGTGGCAGCAACACGGTCGTTGTCTTTCTCAGCTGTTGTGGCGGTTTTACTGGAAGCACAAGCGCTTAGAAGAAGGGCCGCAAGCGCTACACTCGCCAACTGAGTCGCGAAATTTCTCATACAAATGTTGTTATTTCCCTGAATTTACGAAAAAAGTATCAATTATTGCGATACAGACATTTTTTGACAAAAAAGCAGCGCTTTTACCTTGGGCGCATGTAGAAATAACTGCCGTGTTGTGTTTACTTTTGATGAAAACCAAAAGAACTGCACAGGTGAACAAATGCCGGCTCATAGTCTTACTAATTTCGTTATTTTCCATGCAGGCGCTCGCCCAAACCCATGTGGAGGTACGAGACGCCGCCGATAACTCAACGGTTGAGGGAGCACTACTTGTATCTGGTAGCGCAAGCGTTGCTACTTCGGACAGAGGCAGGGCAACAATCGGATTGCAACTGCCGGCCGAAGTTACTGTTTCGCACATCAACTACCAGCCTGCGAGGATCGTAGTGAAGAGAGAAGGGCAGGTGGTTTACCTGCAGCCCGCTACCAGGCTGCTTGAGGAAGTTGAGGTTACCGGTTTCGACTTCCGGCGGGAGCTAATCGACCAACCGGCGCCGGTTAATTTTCTGCAGCCCGAAGACTTGGCAAAGTTTAATGAAACGTCGCTGGTTCCTTCGCTAAATACCCTGCCGGGAATCCGGATGGAGGAGCGGGCGCCGTCAAGCTACAGGCTGTCAATCCGCGGCAGCTCCATTCGGTCGCCGTTTGGGGTGAGGAACGTAAAAGTGTACTGGAACAACCTGCCTTTTACAGAGGCTAACGGCACCACGCCGCTAAATATTCTGGACCTCTCGAACACCGATAGGGTGGAGATACTGAAAGGCCCCTCGGGAAGCATTTACGGGGCAGGTACCGGCGGCGTGATGCTACTTCAAAGCGCCCAACCACGCGACATACAAAGCAACTCGCTTTCCCTGCAAAGTATGGCCGGCAGCTATGGATTGTGGAAGCACCAGGCGTCAGCTGCCATTCGCACGTCACATTCGGTGGTTGAAGTGCGGGGTGTGTACCTCACCTCAGATGGGTACAGAGAGCACTCTTTTACCGACAGGAAGGTTGCGCAGCTTTCGGCCCACTTCTTCCCAACGGCAAACAACACGCTTTCTGTGCACTCCTTTTTTTCCGACCTCAACTACGGCATCCCAGGGGGGCTCACGCTTGAGCAACTTGAGGAAGACAGAACGCAGGCACGGCCGGGTAGCGCGGAGAGAAACGCCTCCATAGATCAAAAGTCGGTTTACGTAGGCCTTGTCAATGAAGCTAGTTTTTCCCCAACCTTCGAAAACACCACAAGCTTGCTATACTCCTACGTGGATTTCGAGAATCCTTTTAATACCGACTACAAAAGGGAGTTCAACTCGGGATTGGGAGGGCGCACACGATTTGTCTGGCACCAGGACCTGGGCACGGCAGTTCTCCATACGTCATTTGGAGGAGAGTGGCAGCAAGGCTGGAGTAATGCCTACAACTTTGGTAACGTGATGGGCAACGCCGATACCCTTCGATTTCACGACGACCTGCTCATTAACCAGTACTTTGGCTTTGTGCAAGCAGACCTTGACCTGCCCGGCGAATGGGTAGTAACTGCCGGGCTAAGCCGCAATTATCAAAAATTTGACATTAATCGACTCGAATCGCGCCTGGGACCAGCGTTTCAGTTTGTGCGCACTTTTGAACCGGTTTGGGTACCCAGATTAGCGGTATTAAAGAAACTGGGTGAAAACCAGTCTGTTTACGCATCGGTTAGCCAGGGCTTTTCGCCGCCAACTATCGACGAAGTGCGCACAAACGAGGGTAGTGTAAATGTTGATCTTGAAGCCGAAAAAGGCACCAACATTGAAGCCGGTTACAGGGTATCTTTGTGGCAGAACAAATGGTTTTTTGACGCAACAGCTTTCTACTTTGGCCTAAAGGAAACCATAGTAACCCGCACCAACGAAGATGGCGTGGTTCTTTTCGCCAACGCTGGGGCAACCAACCAAAAGGGGCTTGAGGTGAAGATGAACGGTAACCTATGGAAGTCAGAAGCGGCAGTTTTAACAAACTCCGCGATTCAACTTTCTTATACCGGCTATCACTTCCGTTTTGTAGATTACCAGAAGGGAGAAAACGATTTTTCAGGCAATAAGCTTACGGGCGTTGCGCCCAATACGATAGCAGCTATACTGGACCTTGAATTTCAAAAAGGTTTTTACGCTCACCTCACATGGCTGTGGAGCGATGAAATTCCTTTAACCGACGATAACCTCGTGGTGGAGGATTCCTTTCACAATGCTGGGGTGAGATTTGGGTGGAGGAAAGAGATAAGAGCTGGTTTGCGGCTTGAAATGTTTGCAGGCGTCGACAACCTACTAAACCAGGAGTTCAGTCTGGGTAACGATTTGAACGCTTTCGGAGGCCGGTTTTATCAACCAGCTGCCGGTAGAAACTACTACGGGGGAATTCGGTTTAACCTGGGAAGGTAAAGCGACAACAGTTTAAAAGCTGCATACCTGCAGCCTTTAAACTGTATGTCTTTGGCAGATTACAATAAGGAGAACCCAATAGCAAATACCCACATGCTTTGGCGTGAGTCGGTGTTGTAGCCACCAACCTGATCTCCAAACTTGCTAAGATTGCCTTCATATTTCAGGTCGAGAACAATCGGACCAAGGTCGGCACCAATGCCCACTTGGTAACCAATAGTTGCATCGTTGTAGTTGTTTTTCACATCGGTGGTAAAGCTACCCACAGTGGACTCAGCAGCGAGCAGATAGCTGAAGGATGGCCCAAGGTTTACCCTGGCGACACCGGCAAATTTTTTACCAAACAGCACCGGAACGTCCAATTTTTTGAAGCTGAGCTCCCTGGTTTCATCCAGGTTAACAGATGCATCCACCACCTGAATTTCTGCACCGGTTGACGAAAAAAGAACCTCGGGCTGAAGATAAAAACCAGCCACACCAAGGCGGGCAAAAAGGCCGGCCTGGTATCCAAATTTAGCGTCGCCACTTTTGATTTGAGCGTTTATTGAGCTGCCGGTGGAGTTTTTATCTACCTTTAAAGTGGTAGAATTCACACCCACTCTCGGTCCGAATTTGATATTCTGGGCATTGGCAGATAAAGCTATAAAGCCCATAGCGGCAATAAGAAGTACTTTTTTCATAAATATGTTTTGTTAGTGAATATTATTCGTCGGTTGGACAATGCCGTTAACGCAAAAAAGATACCGAATGTTAAAACCGGAAGAAAAAATCGAATGTGGTGTACTGGTGAAATTTCGAGTCGGGTGTCTCTTTGGTGGTAATATTGTGGCCCAGCACCAGGTCGAAACCTGGCCAGGCTAATGTGATTCCCATATAATGGTGAATAAGTACCGGCTCAAGAGGCTCGGTATGCAGGCTTGGCTGGCCAATAAAATTCCCCTGCACGGTGGCATCATAAAACCGGTACCTCACGGTTTCCTTCACAAACAGATACAGTTCGTCAATCCCTTTGCGGCCTGGCTCAATCCAAAGCCGGTTGCCTCCCCATACCGAAGATCGAAGCGGCTGAATTTTGCCTATTTTAAGGGCAAGGCCATTGACTGTTTGGTTAAGTATGGTTCCAGCTTTGTTGGCGGTTTCGAAATATATTTCTGCCGAAGGATGACGAACCAGGCGTCGTAAATAGCGCATCGACAGGTGCAGTGAAGGCGTGTTGTTAATCTGGTAGTCCCATCCGCGCGGTTTTCGGTA
>CBFGTI010000135.1:0-14896 GCA_965651695.1 uncultured Imperialibacter sp.
TGTGACCAACCAGCAGCCCTTAACTTAAGAGCAAACCTGTTTTACCAGAAACTAAACTTCAGGATGTCGTTAAAGATAGCAAAACCCATCAGCCCAAGCAGCAGCACCATTCCCACTTTTTGAGCGTTCTCCAGAAATTTATCGGAGGGTTTGCGGCCCGATACAATTTCGTAGGTAAGGAAGGCTACATGGCCACCATCCAGTGCAGGAATGGGTAAAAAATTCATAAATGCCAGCACCATCGACAGCAAGCCGGTGATGCGCCAGAAGTTGTACCAGTTCCAGGTTCCACCAAAAATCTGAGCAATGCCAATTGGCCCGCTTAGTGATTTAGAAGCTGAAACCTCACCGGAAAATATTTTGCCGAACGCCTTGATATTAATCCAAACTATGCCAAAAGCGTCTTTGGTGCCTTCAACCACACTTTCGCCCAGCGTAAAATCCCGATGGGCAAAGTCGATGAGCAAATCGCTGGAAAAGCCAAACGTGCCATCTTCGCTCACAGGCAATGTCAATTCTACCTGTTTTGCAGCACCGTTTTCTTCCCTTTCCACCACCGCCAGTACTGTTTTGCCCGCGTTAGCTAGTGCAAGCTCTTTCAGCTCGTGAAAAAAGCCTGCGGGTTGGCCATTTATCGACACAAACCGGTCCCCTTCCTGCAAACCCCCGGACTCCGCACCGGTTCCTTTGGCGATCTTGCCTACCTTAAACGGCAGCCTGATATCGATAAACCTTGAAGCTGCTTCTTTGTCCGACAGCTTATCCAAAAATCCAATAGGTATCTTTACATTCAGGATTTCTCCGTTTCTATCGACGGTGTAAAAACTACCACCCTCCATCAGCACATCGGCGCTCTTTACCTCGTTAAACTGGTCAAAATCTTTTCCGTTAATCTTCAGAATTTTATCTCCTGTTTTGAAGCCGATTTCTTCACCCAGCTCATAAGCAACAATACCATACTTATTTGCCTCTTCCTTCGATATATAGGTATTTCCATTGAAGTAGATGAGTGCAACAAAAATGACAATACCAGTAATAACATTGACGATGATGCCTCCCATCATTACAATGAGGCGCTGCCAGGCTGGTTTTGCCCTGAATTCGTAGGGCTCCGGTTCCCGCTGCAGGTATTCGGTATCCATCGACTCGTCGATCATTCCGGTTATCTTCACATAGCCACCCAGCGGTATGGCGCCTATGGAGTATTCAGTTTCGCCATAATTGAATCCGAAAATCTTTGGAGGAAACCCGATGGAGTATTTTTCAACCCGCATGCCAAAGTACTTAGCTGCCAGCAGGTGTCCGAGCTCGTGTAATCCTACCAGGATAGAAAGGCCCAGCAGCAACTGGGCGGTCATTATAAGTGCTTCCATTAAGCTATTAAATCTAAAGCGATGTTTCTTGTTTCTGTATCAGTGTAAACGTAGTCTTCGTATTTGGGGCTCGAAATATAGGGTATTTTAGTTAAACACTCTTCCACTACTTCCGACATTTCGAGAAACCCTATTTTATCTTTCAAAAATTGCTCTACGGCTACTTCGTTGGCGGCGTTAAGCACACAAGGCTTATTGCCGCCTTCCTTTAAAGCGTAAAATGCCAGCTGAAGGTTCCGGAAGGTTGCCAAATCCGGTTTTTCGAAAGTTAGAGACGGATAATCTGCAAAACTGAATCGCGGAAAATCCGACCGCAGTCGTTCAGGGTAGGTCAAAGCAAACTGAATGGGTATACGCATGTCGGGCAGGCCAAGTTGCGCCTTTACCGAGCCGTCTTCGAACTGTACCAGCGAATGAATGATCGACTGGGGATGTACAACCACCTCTATCTGCTCTGCGGCCAGCCCAAACAACCACTTCGCTTCTATTACCTCAAGGCCTTTGTTCATTAGCGATGCCGAGTCGATGGTAATTTTGGCTCCCATATCCCAATTCGGGTGTTTCAGCGCCATTTCCTTTGTCACCTTCAGCAGCTCGTCCCGATTTTTTCCTCTGAAGGGCCCTCCCGACGCCGTTAAAATTACCTTCTCAATTTTGTTATGAAATTCGCCGACGATACACTGAAAAATGGCAGAGTGCTCCGAGTCGACAGGGTAAATATTTACACCTTTTTCCTTCGCCAGTTCCGTTACCAGCTGCCCCGCTACCACCAGGGTTTCTTTATTGGCTAATGCAATCGACTTGCCGGCTTCAATGGCGTTAATGGTGGGTTTAAGCCCCGAATATCCCACCAAAGCCGTTAAAACAAGGTCGATGCTGTCCATTTGTACCACTTGTGCTAGCGCCTCATGGCCGGCATATACCTTAATGTGCTTTGGTTGAAGAGCATCAGCTACCTTGCTATAAGCGGCTTCGTTAGCTATTACCACGGTATTTGGCTCAAATGCGATTGCCTGCTCGATAAGCAGGTCCGCATTGTTGTGAGCAGTAAGGACTTCAACTTCAAATACCTCCGGATGTGCCTTAATTACATCCAACGCCTGCACACCTATAGAGCCGGTGCTGCCCAAAATGGCAATTTTCTTTCGTGGTAGATCTTTCAATTCGCCGTAGGTTAAGCCTTCAGTTTCAGTAGCTCATCAGCAATTTTTCGGTCGTTCGACAGGCGGGGAACTTTGTTTTGCCCTCCCAGCTTGCCAATTGATTTCATGTACTCAATGAAAGCATTCTTTTTCAGTGGAATGATGCTGAGCTGCTGCAAAATATTTCCCGCAATCAAGTCGTAATAATAAGCATTTAGTTTCTGCAGCGCCTCGTCGAGCGAAGCAGAAAACCCAGTGATATCAGCCGGCGGAGTGCTGAACTCGATGTACCACTCGTGTCGCGGCATGCCCTCGGCAGGGGCCACATTGGGTGCTACAGTAAACTCCACAATACCCGCTTCGGCAAACTTCTCCAATGTTTGCTTCATCGCCTTTTCCACTTCCTCGCCGATCACATGTTCGCCAAAGGCAGAAATAAAATGTTTTATTCGCCCCGTTACAAGCAGTTTGTACGGGTTTTTCGAAATAAACTTTACTGTATCGCCTATTGAATACCCCCAGAGTCCCGCATTGCTGTTGATCACCAACGCGTAATTTTTATTCAGCTCCACATCGCCTATGCTTACCCTTGCCGGATTGTCGTTAAAGTACTCTTCCACAGGTATAAACTCGAAAAATATCCCACTGTTTAGCAGAAGTAGCAAACCCGGATCGTCCTGCCGGTTTTGAAAGGCGATAAAGCCCTCGGAAGCCGGGTATGTTTCAATGGAATCGACCTTTTTCCCAATGGTGTCAAACAGCTTCTGTCTGTAAGGCTCAAAATTGACCCCACCGTATACAAACAGCGAAAAATTGGGAAAAATGTCTTTTACAGGTGCGCCCTTCAGCTCCGTTAGTTTGTCGAAATACATCTGAACCCAGGGGGGGATGCCGGAGATCAGCGTCATATTTTTGTCGGCAGTCTCCTGCACAATTTTATCCACCTTTGCTTCCCAGTCTTCCATGCAGTTTGTCTCGTACGAAGGCATCTGGTTGGTGCGGAGGTAGCCCGGCACGTGGTGGTTTACAATGCCGGAAAGTCTGCCCGTTTTTATGCCGGCCTTTTCGCCGAGCACAGGGCTGCCCGAAAGAAATATAAGCTTTCCGTCGAGAAAAAGAGATTTTCCCGTTTCATGCACGTAGTTCAGAAGCGCATCCCTCGCACTATTAATGTGGTTGGGTACAGAGTCTTTGGTAATGGGAATATATTTAGTGCCAGATGTAGTGCCTGAAGTTTTGGCAAAGTATTCCGGCTTTCCGGGCCAAAGCACGTCATTTTGTCCGGCCAACACCTTTTCGATATACGGCTTCAAGCCCTCGTAATCTTTAACCGGAACGTTTTTTTTGAAATCATCGTAGCTTCGGATATCTCCAAAATTGTGATCTTTTCCAAACACAGTGTTTGCCGCCCTGGCAACAATAGACTTCAATGTTTTTTCCTGAAAATCAACTGGTTGGGCTTCCCACTTTTTTTGCTGAGTAACTACGTATGATGCAAATGGCTTGCTTAGGATCGACCTAATTCCCATAGAATTTTGATAAAATGCCAAAGTAAACAAATGAAGGGTCTAAAACCTAAGCGCCCTGCATTCGTTTTTAATTCTGCATAGTTTTTGAAATAGGAGAAATAAAAAGTGCGATGAAAAAAATTCTTGGAATAGTGGCATTGAGTTTCGTTGGTGGCATTGGCGGCTCTTTTTTTTATGAGTCATACCTTACGAACAAAACGGATACCCTCAGCTATGCTGCCAACCCCGAATATGTATCGCGCAACGTAACTTACAACACACCAAACGAGGAAAAGCCAGCCATGCTGAGCGAAAAACCCGCTTCAGCTACCCTTGCCGACCTGCCCAACCTGGTTGATGCATCAGCCATAAGCACGAAAAGCGTGGTTTTTATCAAGACCGTTAGCGAAGTAGCTTATAGCAGCGGCAGCTGGATGGACTGGTTTTTCGGGGGACCAAGTAAGTCGGTCAGTTCCGGCTCCGGCGTTATTTTCTCGCAGGATGGCTACATTGTAACCAACAATCACGTGATAAACGATGCCGACGACATCCAGGTGATTTTGGGCAAACGCACTTACGAGGCCAAGCTGGTAGGCACCGATCCCTCAACCGACCTGGCAGTGATAAAAATAGAAGAGACAAACCTGCCAGCTATTAAAATAGGGTCGTCGGAAAAAGTGCAGGTGGGCGATTGGGTGCTGGCCGTTGGCAATCCGTTTAATCTCACCTCCACAGTAACTGCCGGCATTGTAAGTGCCAAAGGCAGAAGCATCAATATACTGAAAGACCGCTTCCCTATTGAGTCATTCATTCAAACTGACGCTGCTATTAATCCAGGCAATAGCGGCGGTGCACTGGTCGACATCAGTGGCGAATTGATCGGCATTAACACCGCTATCCTTTCACAAACAGGGTCGTACTCCGGATATGGCTTTGCCGTGCCAGTAGATATCGTAAAGAAGATCGTGAACGACATTATCAAGTACGGCCAAGTGCAAAAAGCCTTTATCGGCGCGGAATTTATCGATGTCGATAGCGACATTGCCAGCAAATTGAGTCTGTCGAGCCTCGAAGGCGTAATAACCTCCTACGTGCAAAACAATGGAGCGGCCCAAAAGTCGGGCTTGGAAAAAGGTGACATCCTGATAGGAATAGATGGAAGAAGAATTAACAACAAAACGCAGCTTGAAGAAATACTCGCCTACCATTACCCTGGCGACAAACTTACGGTGAGTGTGAAGCGGGGCGATAAAATAATTGAGAGAAACGTGACACTGCTTAACAGCGAGGGCAACACAGACATATTAAAGAGCACTGTGTACTACTCAGAAAAGCTGGGCGTGGAGTTTGAGAAGGTTTCGAAGGTGGAGTTGGATCTGCTGAAATTGGAGAACGGAATTCGGGTTAAGAAAATAAGAAACGGCTTTTTCAGACAATTGGACATTCCTGAAGGGTTTATTATCACTCAGATAAACAACCGGCCCGTTCAAACACCGGAGGAACTATCCAACATCCTGGAAAAAATAAAAGGCCGCGTAATCATCGACGGGGTCACGTCCCAGGGAAGAAGGGTGTATATTCCCTACCGGTTCGACTAAAAGTCAATAAAAAAGGGTGGCTTTTTCAAGTCACCCTCTGTTCCTGTTCTTTTCAGACTGTCCGCATCTTCAAGCGTTTCTTCAGTTCATCCACCGCATATCTGAATTTCGCATCGGTGTCTATCATATCGTTAACAGCCTGCACAGCGTGTATCACGGTAGAGTGGTCTCTCCCTCCGAAATGGTAGCCAATCGATTTTAGCGAATGATTGGTGTAGTCTTTTGAGAAATACATCGCTACCTGCCGCGCTATCACAATCTCTTTCTTTCTGGTTTTGGCTTTCAGGTCATCGAGCGACACATTGAAATATTCCGATACTGCCTTTTGGATGTATTCAATACCCACCTCGGTATCGAAATCGTTCACAATGCTTTTAATGATCTGCTTGGCCAATTCCAGATCAACCTCCTTTTTTACAAGTGAGGAGTGGGCGATCAGCGATATCATTACCCCTTCGAGGTCGCGGATGTTCGTATCGATTGTGTACGCAAGATACTCCAGCACGTCCTCCGGTATCCGTATGCCTTCGGCGAGAATCTTTCTTTGAATAATGGCCACACGGGTTTCAAAATCCGGCTGCTGTATATCGGCAGTCAGGCCCCATTTGAAGCGCGACACAAGCCTTTCCTGCAGGCCTTTTAGCTCGCGCGGTGGGCAATCGGAAGTCATTATTATCTGCTTGCCGTTTTGATGCAGGTGATTAAATATGTGAAAGAAGATTTCCTGCGTCCGCTCTTTGTCTCTCAAAAACTGAACGTCGTCTATTATAAGTATGTCTACCTTCAGGTAGAAATTGATAAACTCCTGAACGGCATTGTTTCTTAGCGACTCAATAAATTGGTTGGTGAACTTTTCGGAAGCCACGTAAAGGACCTTCTTCTCGGGGTTATTTTCGAGTATATAATTTCCCACGGCCTGCACAAGGTGGGTTTTTCCAAGCCCCACGCCGCCATAAATCATCAAAGGATTGAATGAAGTAACACCCGGGCGTTGCGCCACTGCATATCCCGCCGAGCGTGCCAGCCTGTTGCAGTCTCCTTCTATGTAAGAATCAAACACATAGCTGGAGTTCAGCCTGCCTGTGGATGTTAAGAATTCGGGAACAATCTGCTCGGCAGTGGCCTTCATATTTCCGTTCGAAACATGATTTTGTCCAATATAGCTCGAAGCCTTATTTGCCGAATAGTTAACGGTATAAGGTTTATTTTGCTCGTTGCCACGGTCTATCACCACAGAATATTCCAATCGGGCTCCGGCGCCCAGTTCCTGATGAATTGCTTTGCGCAATATGTGCACGTAGTTGTCCTCTAACCATTCGTAGAAAAACTGACTGGGCACCTGAATAGTTAGCACCTTGTTCTCAAGTTTTATTGGAATAACCGGCAGAAACCACGTTTTGAAGCTTTGCTCCTGAATTTGCTCTTTAATAAAATTCAGACACTTATCCCAGACTATTTGATGCATTGTTACAAAAAGGTTGGAAGTTAAAGTTGGTGTACCGCTTCTTTTCCAAAGCGGCAATATCAAAGGTGCCAAAAAATTAAGTAAGAAAAAAACGCTCTGGCGCTTGACTTTTTGGATAATTGAATCGTATCAAAAAAAAGCAGCATTACAGCCAAAAATCTTCGAAAAATCCAATTATTACGGAAATGTTATCTCACAAACATAGATCCGTTTTTCGTCAAAACAAAACCAATGTTGGGCCTTTAATTTTTAATGTTCGTCCCTTAGAAAATACCCTATCTTTGTTACTCTGCAAAAACCCAAAAATAGAAGCCGTACATGAGCTTTACTGACCTGAACAAATTTAAAAAAACTGCGAAAGCCGAGTGGGCGCTGCTGGCACAGAGCGATCTGAAAGGCGCCGACCCGTTCACCCGCCTGCGGTGGCAATACGACCCCGACGTAGAAATTGATCCTTACTACGATGCCGCTCCCGCCCCTCACATGCAGGACCTTAGTCTGCAACCGCTGTCTCATTCAAGTGTACGCAGCCGGGTGTGGCATTACCTGGAGCATATACTGCTTGATGACGCCAAAGTGGCCAACCGAAGAGCCCTAGCGGCACTCAATGGTTCCGAGGGTATTCTGTGGGAGTTGCCCCCTGCTGCCCTCCCCTCAGCAGCAAGTGTATTCGAGGGCATCGATACGGCCTACTGCCAAACAGCCTTTGCCCTTCCCCAGTGGAGCGACACACTCGAAATGTTTCTCGCGCAACTGCTGAAAATTAATAGCTCGCCACATGGCATGTTACTTTACCGGGGCTATAGTATAAGTGAGAGCAAGCAGGTAATGGCGCTCTTCAGTGGCTCCGAGAACTTCAGGCCGCTATGTTTCAATACCCTGCCGCTACACGAAAACGGCGTTTCACCATCGGTCGAAGTCGCATTCCTACTGTCGGAATTTATAGAAAAAGCTGATTCTCTTTCCTCCGAATATTCAATAAAAGATGTAATAACAAAATCCGTGTTCTGCATTGGCTTGGGCAGAGATTACTTTCATGAGATTGCCAAGGTACGAGCGCTTAAACTGCTGATCTGCAAAATAGCGGCTGACTTTGGAGCACACGGGGTCGAGCCGTCGGAGGTGGCAGTTTTTGGCCGCCCCGCTTTGCGGACATTCGGCGTAGTCGACCCCCACGTCAACATGGTTCGGGTTACCAGCGAAGCCATGGCCGGAATAATTGGCGGAGTCAATTACCTTACCATTCCCTCCTTCGATCATCTCCACCCTTTTACGCCCGCTACTTTTTCGAAGCGGATTGCCCGCAATATTTCTAACCTGCTGCGAGAGGAGAGCCATTTGGACAAGACCAACGACCCGGCTGCGGGCTCTTACTACCTGGAAACACTCACGGAAAAAATAGGTGAGGCCGCCTGGCGAAAAATGCAAAGGGCCGAGGAAATGGGAGGATTTAGCAAGGCAGTAATTGCCGGGCTGTGGGAAAAAGAACAGGCCGCATTTGCTGCGAATGAGGAGCGGCAGGCTGCTTTACGAAAAATCAACATCGTGGGTATCAACAACTTCAACGATCTTGATCACTTCAGGGAATTCCCATCATCTCAATCATACAAGGCTGTTACAAACAGTGGCCTGCGGTCCCCTGGTGCCGCTTTCGAGCTGTTGCGCCTTACCACGGAAGAGTGGATGAAGAATAATCCCACACAACCAAGACCTTCGGTTACCACAATTTTATTTGGAGAGAAGAACAAAGCGATGGCCCGCTTCAACTTTGTCCAGGGCTTTTTCCCAGCTGCCGGTATCGGTGTGCAGTCTCCTTTGTGGTGGGAAGAAGCCCCGCGGCTGCCCAGGCAAACAAAGTTGGCTGTATTGTGCAGCAGCGACGACTCCTATTTCACATCCGGCATCGACATAGCAAAGGCCGTTGCAGCCCAGGTACCCGGCGTTTCCTTAGCAGTAGCTGGCAATCCATCCGAAAAGCAGTCTTTGGAAGCAGCGGGAGTAAAGCAATTTATCCACGCAAACTGCGACGTACCAGAAGTTCTTACTCTTTGCCAAAAAATCTTAGGAATAGTATGAGGCCCGATTTCATCAAGATCCCATTCAATTTCGCGGGTTTCCGCAGTCCCGGACACGACGCTCCACTTTCGCATTGGAAAAGCGCCGAGGGTATCGACATACCAGCTGCCTTCCCGCCCGAGATATTCGAAAAGTTTGAGCACGCCGGCTTTTCTGCGGGGCTGCCGCCTTATCTGCGGGGGCCCTACAGCACCATGTACTGCATGCGACCATGGACAATCCGGCAATATGCCGGCTTTTCGACGGCCGAAGAATCAAACGCCTTCTACCGCAGAAATCTGGCGAAAGGCCAGAAAGGCTTGTCGGTAGCCTTTGACCTTGCCACACACCGGGGCTACGACTCCGATCACCCACGTGTGGAAGGTGATGTGGGAAAAGCCGGCGTCGCAATAGATACCGTCGAGGACATGAAGATCCTCTTTGATCAAATCCCCCTCGATCAAATGTCCGTGTCGATGACAATGAACGGCGCGGTAATACCCATTATGGCATTTTTTATAGTAGCAGCTGAAGAGCAGGGCGTGAGGCCCGAACAGCTAAGCGGCACTATTCAAAATGACATACTGAAGGAGTTTATGGTCCGCAACACCTATATATATCCGCCGGCGGCATCCATCCGGATCATCTCCGACATTTTTGCATTCACCGCCCGCAGCATGCCCCGCTTCAATAGCATCTCTATAAGCGGCTACCACATGCACGAAGCGGGTGCCCCAGCCGACCTTGAGTTGGCGTACACCCTTGCCGATGGGCTCGAGTACATTCGCACGGGCTTGAAAGCAGGCATGAGTATCGACGAATTCGCCCCACGGCTTTCTTTCTTTTGGGGCATCGGCATGAACCACTTCATGGAAATAGCAAAAATGAGGGCAGCGCGGGTGCTGTGGGCACAATTGGTGAAACAATTTAACCCGGCCGATCCGAAATCTATGGCGCTAAGAACGCACTGCCAGACCTCGGGGTGGAGCTTAACAGAGCAAGACCCCTACAACAACGTGGCCCGAACCACCATTGAGGCAATGGCAGCAGTTTTTGGCCATACACAATCGCTGCACACCAACTCACTGGACGAAGCGATAGCGCTGCCCACCGATTTTTCGGCACGCATTGCCAGAAACACCCAGCTTTACCTTCAGGAGGAAACCAATATTACGAAAGTAGTTGACCCGTGGGGTGGCTCTTACTACGTGGAATATCTAACACACGAGCTAATGGCAAAATGCCGAACGCTGATTGATGAAGTGGAAGAAATGGGCGGCATGGCTCGGGCAATAGAAGCCGGGTTTCCGAAAATGAGAATAGAAGAAGCTGCCGCCAAAAAGCAAGCAAGGATAGACTCTCACCAGGATATAATCGTCGGAATTAATAGATATATTACCGAAGAAAAAACTGATATTGAGCTGCTTGAGGTTGACAACGACACAGTAAGAAAAACGCAGATTGAGCGGCTAAACCAGGTTAGGCGTTCAAGAAATAACGAGCTGGTAAGCAGCAGCCTCAACTCCCTGGCAAAGATAGCAGGGGGAAATAAAGGGAACCTGCTGGAAGCAGCCATTGAGGCGGCAAGAAACAGGGCCACGTTAGGGGAAATCTCAGATGCAATGGAAAAAGCATTCGGGCGGCATACGGCTTCCATTAAAACAATAAGCGGTGTTTATACCAAGGCAACAGGCATGAGCAACGATGTAGAAAAAGCAAGAAAGCTGACGGACCAGTTTGAGGAAATGGATGGCCGCCGGCCGAGAATACTTATCGCAAAAATGGGGCAGGACGGGCACGACAGAGGAGCTAAGGTAATTGCCACCAGCTTTGCCGACCTGGGTTTCGACGTGGATATCGGACCGCTTTTCCAAACTCCGGCCGAGGTAGCTATGCAAGCTGCAGAAAATGACGTACATTTAGTGGGTATATCGACACTGGCAGGGGGGCACAAAACGCTTATTCCCCAACTCATCGAAGAGTTGAAGAAGCTTAAAAGAGATGATATTAATGTAGTAGCCGGCGGGGTTATCCCCCAGAAGGACTACGAATTTCTTGCCGAAAAAGGTGTGATCGGCATTTTTGGCCCCGGAACTGCGGTTCCGAAAGCTGCAATTTCTATTTTGGAAAAAATGATTCTGATATAATTTTTTGTTTCAACAACCACCAATGTCATGAAAAACTTACTGAAACATGTTTTTCTCTTTTCTTTGGCATGCGTATTATCTACTGCCAGCTATGCTCAAAACTGGTCTAAGTATTTCTCTACCGCACGGGCTAAATATGAGAAAGGAGACTATGCAAAAGCGAAGAAATTCGCTTCCAAAAAAATCGTAAAAAAAGCCACCAAGAAACTCGGCCCGGAGAACAAATACCTCGCCAGCGGATTAGTGCTGGAAGCGCAAGTGGAGTGGGCAGCAGGCTTCCATAAGGAAATGGGAGCCAAACTCGATACCGCCGTGGCCATGAGCAGGCGGGTAAACGGAGAAACCTCTGCCGACCATGCCTTACTTTTATACGAAGCTTCACACGTGTGGACCGACTACGGCAACTATAACAAAGCCGGCAAGCTGCTGACCGAATCTCAAAAAGTTTTTGAGGAGAGCGGAGCTAGTAGCGATTATATGAACATGAAACTGGCTGTGCTTGAAACGCGGATAAAAAAAGGAAAAGGCTTTTATGCAGATGTTGTAAAATACATCAATACCCAACTAGCACCACTGCAAACGCAGTACCTGGCCGCCGGGAAGGACAAGGAAAAAGCACTACCCTACAAGCAAGCCTACGGTGAAATGCTGATGCACAAAGCAGACGCTTACAGGCTGATGGGTGACTATATAAAATCGGACTCGGCATTTATTTTCACCCAGAACTGGATCAACAAAGAGCTGGGTAAAAATCCGCTCATTTACAGCCAAACGCTGTACCTCAATGCAAAATTGCTGGAAGAGAATGGCATTAACCCCAAAGCGCTGCCCGACCTCTACGAAGACGCCATGAAAAACGTAATCAGGATCCATTCGCCCTCTCACATCGTGCGGGTAGAAATGATGGAAAGCCTCATCCGGTCGTACTGGCGCATTGACAATTTTTCCAAAACCAGCAACAACACCAATCAGCTACGGAGTCTGATTAACAAGAGCTACGAAAAAAATAGCCTGGTGCGCTCCAAGCTCGAAACCCTGCCGATGGACATCAACGCGCCAAGCACCAAAATATTCTCACAGGAGGCTGAGGCGGCAAACAAGGCCAACAGCAACCTATACCCCGAAATACACCCGGGGAGGTTGAGGCTGCTGGAGTTTGCTTATAAAGCAGCCATATTAAATAGCCGCGTAAAAAACGCCGAAAACTACCTTCAGGAGATTATCAAAATTCAGAAAGAATTGATGGGCGAAGATGCTCCTGAATACCACCTCTCGAGGGTGAAAATGGCCAATTATTACGTCGACTACACCGACCGCTTTAAAGACGCCGCCCAGATTTACGAAGAAAGCTTTCACGGTGTAGTGGAAAAAGAATTTGCGCAGGGCCACGTGGAGTACGTTAATATTCTGAATCACCTGGCGCAGTTTTATGAAGAAAATGACGACTTCGGCCGGGCTTCCAGCACGCTCGACGAAGCACTTCGGGTTTCCCGCGTGAAATACGACAACAAAGACATTAACTACGGGGTAGAGCTCGAAAAAATTGCGGCCCTGCAGCTAAACATTGGAGAATATGAGAAGGCCGAAAAAAATCTCGCTGAGGCTGAAAGCATTCTCGGAAAACCCTCTACGGCCGATGAAACCCTGTACTACCTGACCCTGATGACAACTCGGGCGAGGCTACTGGTAATAAAAGGATTGTACGACGAGGCTGAGGAACTGCTGTTTGAGTCAGAAAAACTGAAGCTGAAAAGCGGCCTCAACAGGCTCGCGGTTTCGGGTAAAGCAGATGGCAACCTGGCTGAACTGTACTATCACCTCGGACGATACAACGACTCTGAGCAATTAATTGATGCATCACTGAAAAGGACCGAGGCCCAATTTGGAAGCACCAGCCGCCACCTTATAAAGCCACTGGTATTGAAATCGTTGCTCAAACTAGCTTCAGGCGAGTACACGGAGTCGGAGCAACTGGTAAGGAGGGCCAATACCATTGCAGGGAACATTTTCGCCGAAAGCTCCACAAAACTAGCCAGCAGCTTACTGGTGCTTTCCCGGCTTTACACAACTTTGGGCGACTACGACAAGGCCGAGCAGTACATACGCCAGGCTATTGCCAACCAGGAAAAACAGTTTGGAAGAACCCACGTGGATGTCGGAAAATCGCTATCGCAGCTGGGAATGATCAAGTTTTACCAGGGGGCGCCCGTGGCACAGCAAGAGGCACTTCTGGTTGAGGCAGAGAAAATAATCGGCGCCAAGCTCGGCAGCAAAAATCCGCAATATGCCGAAATACTGAAAGACCTTGCCACCATTAGCATATATGCCGGCAAATACGACATAGCCCTCAGCTATCTCGATCAGGCCTGGTCTATCTGGAAAGACCGCATCGGCAAAAGAAACAATATAAATGCAGCCATTATCAACACCCTGAAGGGCGACATTCAGTATCAGCGAAGGGAATACAACAGGGCCGACAATTTTTACCAGGATGCACTTAAAACCTATGCAAAGTTCTTCTCCGATTCGCATCCTGAGTATGTAAAGGTGCTCTCGAAGCTGGCGAAAACCTACTACATGAATGGCGACATCCGCAAGGCACAAAACACCATCGATCAAACGCTTGCTAATTACCAGCAATTTATTAAAACGTATTTCCCAGCGCTTAGCGAAAGAGAAAAGGCAAAGTTTTGGAATACCATCAAGTCTGACTACGAATTTTACAACACCCTGATATTGACGAGGGTAGATCGCAAAGAAGATCTCGTTGGCAACATTTACAACAACGCCCTGCTCACCAAAGCCCTTCTGCTCAACTCCTCCATTAAAATACGGGAGAGGATTCAAACGAGCGGCGATTCGGTGCTGATCGGCATGTACAACGACTGGCAAAATAAAAAAGAGATGCTAACCTACGCTTTGTCGCTGTCCAACGATCAGTTGGTTCAAAACAATATAAATCCGGCACAACTTGCACAGCAGGTCGAGCAACTCGAGAAAGACCTTAGCCTGAAGTCGGAGGTGTTTAGCCAGGGTTACGACAATACCGTGGTAACCTGGGAAAACGTAAAGAGTTCGCTAAAGGAAAATGAGGTAGCCGTCGAAATCGTTCGCTTCAGGTATTTCGACCACGTATTTACCGATTCCGTGCTCTATGCGGTAATGTATATTAAAAATGAAAGGAGAAGCAAGCCGCAGCTTGTACTACTCAACAACGGCACCGATCTGGAAGGCCGCTATATGAAGTTTTACCGAAATAGTATCAGGTACAAGGTAGACGACCGCTATTCTTACGAGCAATACTGGAAGCCAATACTAGATGCCGTTGGCCCAACCTCCACCGTGTACCTTTCAGCAGATGGTGCGTATAACCAGATTAACCTTGAGGCCATACCCACCGGCGACGGTAAGTATGTGCTTGACAACTCCAACATTGTGCTGGTAAGCAACACCAAAGATCTGTATACCTACAGGCAAAAAGCAGTGCCAGCCCCTACTGATAACATAGCGCTGATCTTCGGTGATCCGGTATTTTACGTAAGCTCAAAAGAGATGGACCCTCAGGCGAAGGAAGAGTTGACTCGCAGCATTGGTATGTCGGAAATACA
>CBFGTI010000136.1:0-14888 GCA_965651695.1 uncultured Imperialibacter sp.
TCTTTTTTACGCTGCCCAGTCGAACGCTACCATCGTTATTTTGATGGGGATGCACAAGCTGGAAGAGATTATGGCTATCTTTTCTAAATTTAAGAAAGACCAGACGCCGGTTGCCGTGATACAAAATGGCACGATGCCAAATCAGAAAATGGGAGTTGGCACCGTTTCTTCTATTGTAAAGGTTGCCAGAGAAAAACAGCTGGGCAGCCCGGCCATTATTGTGGTTGGCGAAGTAGTAAAAGTTTCGCAGCACGAAGATTTTATGGCAACGATAATGGCGCAATTAGACCAGAAATAGATGAACACGCTCTTTCCCATTTTCCTCAAGCTCGATAGTATTAACACATTGCTCGTTGGGGGTGGAAATGTGGGATTGGAAAAATTAAACGCACTGCTGGGCAACAACCCCGAAGCAAAGGTGACTGTGGTAGCTGAGCGTTTCCTCCCTGAAGTAGAAGCATTGGCTGCCAAATCACCGTCGGTGCTGCTAATGAAGCGGAAATTTGCCGACACCGACCTCGAAAATAAGCAGCTGGTAATATTAGCTACGGATGACCCGGAGCTGCATAAGGAAATAAAGGTCTTAACAACAGAACTAAAAATCCTGACCAACGTGGCCGATACATCTCCTCTGTGCGATTTCTATCTGGGCTCAATTGTTCAGAAAGGGGATCTGAAAATCGCTATCTCTACCAACGGCAAATCGCCCACCCTTGCTAAGAGGATCAGGCAGTATCTGGAAGAAGCAATTCCCGATAGCATGCAGTCGCTGCTCGACAATATGAAGGAGTTCCGCTCGAAGCTGAAGGGCGATTTTTCTGAAAAGATAAAAACGCTGAATGAGTTGACCTCTTCGATGGTTGAGAAGGGGGAGAAGAAATAGATTTCTGTCAGTCCGAAGGTGTTTATAAAAGCTCAAAGCTCCTTCTTACTCTGACATACTTTCTTTGCATTTTCTGGTCACTTGTACTCTCAATTTTACACCCAGCTTCGTCCAAAAAACTTACGGTTGAGCCATCCGGTATATGATCAATTAAATCAGGAGATTGAATTAAACTTTTGATAAAGTCCATTCCAACTGCCAGATCCTTTTTAACACTTTCTTTATTTGTCATTTCTTCATCCTCTTTATACCACTTCCAACGATCCTCAAGATCCTGTCGCGCAAAAGAAAACGCAGTATTCAAATCAGGTATTTCGAATACTTTCTTTTCCTGTTCACCATTTGGTTTCAGCAAATCCCGATGAAAGAACCCGTGGGCACAATCATATCTAACAATTGCTCGCCAGTTTTCATCAATGAATGCTTCATATTGGACCACTAGGTTCAAAATTTCTCCTCTTTCCTTTGAGAATTTTACTCTTATGCGATCAAGCAGCTTACTACCAAGGTACAAATAAAAACTAGAGGCTTTAAAGTTAAAAAACAAATCTATAAGTGAATTTAAAAAGGAAGATGTTGTGGCCTTTTTGGTCGAAGTCGAACGAATACTTCCTGTGCTCAGGGTCGGAATCGTAAAATGCTCCGTTTCTTTCCCTCGTCCACACCAGAAACAAGGTGGAGCCGGGAATATACTCCCACCGCACTACCATGTTGGAGCGAAACTGCCCGAAATTGAAGTCGGGGCGGCCGAAGCCGTAGTCATTTACACCGTCGGAGTTTTCATCAACAGCATATTGTCCGTCGGCCAGCGAGAGCATGCCTGGCTGAATGGACCGGTAACGCTGATGATATTCTGCAGCGCTTGCGTCGGTAATGTATTTAAAGTCGCTGTATTTTCCCGATGTGCCAAACGGCTGGCCATAGTACTGCACCGACAGGTTAGGCGTAACCATATAAGTGGCCCGCAACACAATTCTGGCAGTGGTTTGGTCGATAGAGGCTACAATGTATTTGGCTTCGGCAGTACCGGAGACCGTTTCCACGTACTGCATTTGGTTGTTGTTAAACTCAAATGTTGGCGAAACCGAGATATTCAGTGCATTGAGCGGGCGGTAAATGAAGTGAAAATACAAAGCGGTGGAGCGGCTGTAATTTTCATTGCCAATTCCAAATTCGGGATTGAAGTTGAAATAAAATTTCTTTCTGAAGTCGGTGCCGGTATAAGCCCATAAGTAAACTGCTCCCGGGTAAGAGATGCTGGGCCCTCCACGCAAATCAGCATTAGACGCGCTCCTCACCTGGTAGGTAACGCCACCGCCCGACTGCCAGAAGTTCCTGAACTCTGTATGGCCATTTACATTGTAACTTTCGCCAAGGTGTCGCCCGCCAAAGTCGTAGCGCATCGACTGATTGACATTGTAGCGCTGCCAGCGGGTAATTCCCCGTGGCTGTAGCACCCGGTACTGCGCCCAAAACCACTGGTTAATGTTGTCGGTTTGAGAAAGAAAGCCAGCGTCGTTGAGCGCCAGCCCTGGCGACTGCCAAACTAAGCCAAGGTCGCTGACGAGCTTGCCACTTTTTTTGCCCACCATTACCTGCCCGCCGGTTCCGGTAAGCGAGGTTCGGGTGGGGTCGTACTCGGTGTGGTGGTTGTCGGGCCGCTGGAAATACCGCTCCGACGAAAGCTGCGTATTAGAAATAGCCTCGGCGCTTCCCTGCACATGGCTGACGATGGCCTTTCCGCTTACATAATAACTTCTGTCTTTCCAGTTGTGCAAAAAATCTACCCCGCCCGAATAAGCTGAAGTGTGCAGCCCGCCGAGCCGCTGGTCTTCAATGTTGCGATTGGTGGCAGTAAATATTCCGCCCACTATGGTGTTGCCCTTGTTTATATCCTGCTGTGCCCGCGAAATGAAATAATTGGTATATGGTTCAATAATCTGTTTCCTGCGATGCCCCAAACTGTCGATCTCGGCAAACTCACGTGAGGTAACGCTTTCCAGAATACCCCACGAAAACCCCTTTTTGTTTTTGCCTGTGAGCTTGGCTGCACCCAAAATTGTGGTGCCCGCACTCGGCTTCACATACTCATTTACGCCGTCGTTGCCGCTGGCATCCGGATCGGCATAACCCTGCGGTTGCCGACCTATGCGCCTTGAATAAAACAGAATGTTGTTGTTTGCCTGAGAAACCGGGAAGTTGAGTGTGTTGTTGCCTTCGATGAAAAAAGGCCTCCGTTCCTCAAAAAACAGTTCGAATGCGCTAAGATTTACCTGCGAGGGATCGGCTTCCACCTGCCCGAAGTCGGGGTTCACGGTGAGGTCGAGCGTAATGTCGCTGGTGATTCCGATTTTTGCGTCCAAGCCCAAATCCAGCGCCGACGAGCTGCCTGTAGCAAAGGGATTGCCTTCTTCCTTTTCGAATCGCTCCGTTTTAGTAACCACATAAGGCTGTATCTCCAGCTGCTTCTGCGGCCTTACACCTTTTATTCCATGCAATTCTGCCATCAGGTGCACATAGCCTCCGGCATCGGGCGGAATGTACTGCCATTGAGACCGCTCCTGGTTGCGGAAATACAACCGCTGCACCTGCACACCCCACGTAAGGTCCGGCTTATCGGTAAACCTAAGCTGGCTTAGTGGTATGCGCACTTCTGCAACCCACCCTTCTTCGTCTATGCTCGTTTTCAGATACCAGATCGGATCCCACCCTGGATCCCAATCCTCGCCGTTGTTGGATACGTATTCATCGCCTTTTACACCAGACACCGAAGATGTGAAAGAAAACGCCGTACGTTTGTCGTAGTAGCTGTCGATGTTTATTTCCACCCAGTCGCCATCAAAACCATCCCTTCTCGACATCCGCTTCACAATCTTGTCGGGCTCGGGATCATAGCAGCGAAAAGCTACGTAGAGATTTTTTTCGTCGTAAAGAATTTTGAACTTGGTTTGCACCGACGCTGGCTTGCCCTTATCAGGATTCACCTGCCGGAAGTCGCCCCCCGCCCACTCCACCTGTTCCCACGCTGCATCGTTGAGAAGGCCATCAATTTGTGGCGCTTCACCTGCTATTCGGGTAGTTTGGTAATGCTTCGTCGAGTCTGTCTGGGCGTAAGAGGCCAGGTACCCCGCAGCTAAAAAAGTCAGAAGAAAATACTTCATTGGGATGATGGATAATGTGCTTGAAGTATACCACTACTGAGAGGCGTAAAAATTACAGTTGCAGGAAAATAATTGAAGAGGTATACGGCGGTTTAACAGGAAAGTTATTATAGAGCCCTGCCCGGGATTGCCATACTGGGCAGGGCTCTGATCTGCACGATTATTCAGTTCTCAACGACCGGGAAGGGTTGCTAATGGCAGCCCTAACCGACTGGTAGCTAACAGTAACCACGGAAATTACCACAGCCAAACCGGCTGCAATAGCAAAAAACCACCATTTCAGCTCTATTCGATAGGCAAAACCATCGAGCCAGCCGTCCATAAAGTACCATGCCACCGGAACAGCAATAACACAGGCCACCAGCACAAGCCGCAAAAACTCTCCGGAGAGAAGGAAAACGATGCCTCCGACTGAAGCTCCCAGCACCTTCCTGATGCCGATTTCCTTTACTTTCTGTTCAGCGGTAAAAGCGGAAAGCCCAAACAGGCCCAGGCAAGCAATAAAAATGGAAAGCCAGGTAAAGTTCTGAATGAGTCCGGCAAATTGCTCGTCACTTTCATATTGCCTGCCAAATTCCTCGTCAAAAAAAGTGTATTCGTAAGGATGGGCAGGCAACATCGCTTTCCAGGTGCTCTCTATTGCAGCCAGCACCTCTTTGGTTTGACTGGCTTTTATTTTCACTACCAGTGTGGAGGTTGGCTCAGGATTGTACAGGATGATCAGCGGTTCTATCTTGTGGCGCATGTTGGCAAAATGAAAATCCTTTACCACGCCAATCACCGTGCGTTGAGGTTGATCAGGTCCGCCGAGCCCTATCTTCTTGCCAATCGGCTCCTCCCAGCCCAAGGCTTTTGCTGCCGCTTCGTTAATGAGTATGCTCTGCTGCTGATCGGCAGGAAACTCTTTTGAATAATTGCGCCCTTCCGCCATTTCCATAGCCATCAAGGGTAGGTATTCTTCGTTTATCGACATTATGCTCACTATCCATACCTCCTGGTCGGTGCTGCCTTCCGGGCGAATGCCCCGGCGGCCAAAGCCTCTGCCGGGCATGCTGGAAGCATAAGCCACCCCTAACACTCCCTGCTGCTGCAATAGTTCATTTCGCATTGCATCGGCACGCTGCCTGATGGTGGGGTCGCTGAGGCTCAGGGTTAGGATCTGCTCTTCGGAAAACCCCTTGTCGATACTTTTAATATAATTAAGCTGCCTTGCAACCACCACAGTGCCGATGATCATGGCTACGGAGGCGGTAAACTGCACCACAACAAGGGATCTTCGCAGTAGAATGCCGCTTTTGCCTGTTTTAAAGTTGCCCCGCAACACTTTAAGCGCCTGAAAACCCGAAAGGAAAAAAGCAGGGTAAAAGCCTGCAAGCAGGCCGATGAGTATTGTGGCGGAAACTATGGCGACCACTGTGGCGGTATCGGACAGGAGGTATATCAGGAGGTTTTGCCGGATACCAAAATCAAGGTAGCTGGAAAGCAAGCCAACCACTGCCAGCGACACCGCCATGGCAATTACGCACAACAGAATTGCCTCGCTGAGAAATTGCGTAACAAGCTGCGGCTGGTAGGCTCCCAAAACTTTCCGCATGCCTACTTCCTTTGCCCGGTTGGCCGATCGTGCCGTGGAAAGGTTCATGAAATTGAAAGTGGCAATAAGGATGACGAAAAGGCCGACCATCAGCAATGTGTACACATAATTGAGGTCGGTTTTGTTGAAGTTGAACTGGTCGAAGAGGATGCCTGTAGAGCTGAGGTGCACATCTTTGAGCGGCTGTAGCGTTACCGAAAAATTCTCACCCACGTTGTTTTTGCGAATAAGTGCCTCCATGTCCTTTTCAACTGTTTCTTCCGAAGCGCCGGTTTCAAGCACAGCATAGGTGGAAATGGCAATCGAATTCCAGGCGCTGAGGAACTGCCTGGTAGAGCTATCGGCTTCAGTGGGCACAAGAGATGCCAGCAGATCAAACCTCATGTGCGTGTTAGCGGGCAGGTCTTTGATTATGCCCACCACCTGCATATTGGTTTGGTTGTCCAGTTCAAACGTTTTGCCGATGGGGTCTTCTACCCCAAACACCTTTTTGGCAAAGCTTTGCGTAACTACCGCCGTATTCGGCTCCGTTAAAACCGTTTGCTTGTTGCCTGCCAGCAATTGGAGATCGAATACATTGAAGATGGAGTTTTCTGCATAAGCGCAGTTTTCTGTATACAGCGGCACATCGTTGTACTCAACCAGGTTTCTACCGCTGTAGCTTACACGGGTAGTTTCTTTCACCTGCGAAAGCTCCTCCTTCATAGCGGGCCCAAGCGCGGGAATAGTTACACCTACGTTGTTGCTGGTAACACCCAGTGCCCTGTCGATGGTGAGCACCCGGTAAATGTTGTCCTTTTGGCTGTGCCAGTCGTCGTACGTCAACTGGTTTTTTGCGAAGACAAAAATAAGCAGGGCGCATGTGAAGCCAACGATGAGGCCGCCCAAATTGATAACGGATGTTTCTTTGCTCTTCAGCAAATGCCGAAAAGCAAGTTTAAGGTAATTTCCTAAAAGCATGATCGTCCTTGTGTTTGAGTTTTTAAGTCGTAAGTATTACCTACGAAATTATTCGTACAATATAAAAATTATTCTCTGTTGTGTGAATCGCTTAACGATTTTTAACACCCACGCTGCATCAGAATCTTTCAGGCGGCGGTTTTGTAGCAGCGACAGGCAAATAGCCAGGCCCAAACAACCTACGCCAATGGGTTTGACAGCCTGGGGAACTGAGACTCGGAGAAGTGCCGCAGTATCTCTTGGGCGCTGCTGCACTGGTCGGGGAGCAGGCCCATCCAGCTGCCCAGCTTCCTAAAAAGATTCGCTTTGTCGGGATAGAAATCCGCTAAAACAGACGAGGCCTTTTGCGACTTGGAAAGCTTTTCGCTTCCCTCCAATATCAGGGGGTGGTGAAAAAAAGTTGCTTGCTCAAACGAAGTAATGTTTAACTTTTGTGCGAGGTACAACTGCGCTACGGTGCTATCGTAGAGGTCCAGGCCCCTAACCACAAAATTAACCTTAAAGTGCACGTCGTCTACCAAAGAAGCCAAATGGTAAGCGGGTATACCATCGCGCCTTTTCACGATAAAATACTGCTGCGACGGAGGCAGCTCAACTTTTTGTTTCCCCTGGTTATATTCATTTAAGTCTAACGCTGCCGGCATACCGGTGTTCAATCTCCAGGCTACATCAGGTGTGTCCAGCGCAATCTCTTTATTTTTGCATGTTTCCGGATAAATTAAATCCGCGCCCATTTCCTTCAATTGCTTTCTCGAGCACTCGCAGGCAAATGCCAGCTGCTGTTCCGCCAGTATATCAAGCGTTTGGCGATAGTGCTGCATGCGGTGCACTTGCGAGTACCGCTGCTGAAATTCGTCTACCGACCGGGGCCCCATATCCCAGTCAAGCCCAAGCCACCCGAGCACCCTGAAAATGTCCTCGACGTATTCCATCTTCACCCTCTCACGGTCCAGATCATCAATTCGCAGCAGAATTTGGCCTGCATTTTTTCTGGCAATGAGCCAGGTGAGCAAAAAAGAGTATACGTTCCCGATGTGGAGGAATCCGCTTGGAGTGGGTGCATATCGGGTTACAATGGCCGGTAGCTGCTTCTTTTGCAAAGTTTATTTTTTCCGTTCGTCTAAGATCGCCTGTGAAAAAAGAAAATCCCAGCTTAACTCAACGATAAATTACTAAACCTATTGATCATGAAAAGGATTCTTATTGCCTGCTGTGGCCTTGCAATAGCTGCATCGTGTTTCGGGCAAGCCAAAAAGTACAGTGCAAAGCAGATTGAAGCGCTGAAGAAAGAAGCGGCTGCCAAAGTGGAAGCCAATGCTAAGCTGGCCCAGGTAATGGTAGATAAGGTTTTCAGCTATGCCGAGTTGGGTTTCCAGGAAACTGAAACGTCCAATTACCTTACAGGCATACTAAAGCAAAACGGGTTCACCATAGAAAGGAATATCTCGGGCATACCCACGGCATGGTTTGCCAAATGGGGCAACGGGAAGCCCGTAATAGCCATTGGCAGCGATCTGGACTGTATTCCGAAGGCATCTCAAAAACCCGGCGTGGCATATTATGACCCCATCGTGGAAGGTGCACCGGGCCATGGCGAAGGTCACAATTCCGGCACACCGCTCAATATAGTAGCTGCCCTGGCAGTAAAGGAAATAATGGAGCGGGAGCAGATGCCAGGCACATTGGTTCTCTGGCCCGGCGTAGCAGAGGAGTTGGTAGGCACCAAAGCCTTTTACACACGGGACGGCTATTTCGACGACGTGGACATTTCCATCTTCACTCACGTGGGAAATAATCTTGGCGTATCGTACGGGCAAGCTTCCGGCACAGGCCTTATTTCGGTAGAATACACTTTTGAAGGAGAAGCAGCACACGCCGCCGGTGCCCCCTGGAGGGGCCGCAGTGCACTGGACGCCGTGGAGCTGATGTCGATTGGGTGGCAATACCAGCGGGAACACCTCGACCCCCTGCAGCGATCTCACCACGTAATAAAAGACGGCGGCGACCAGCCAAATGTGGTGCCTTCTAAGGCTTCCATCTGGTTTTACCTTCGCAATGTAACCTACCCGAAAATAATGGAGATGTACGACAAGGCCAACGCTATTGCCGACGGAGCCGCTATGATGACGGGCACCACCGTAAGCAGGAAAGTACTGGGTAGCGCCTGGCCGCGGCACTTCAATAAAGTAATTGCCGAAACGATGTATCAAAACATTCAAAAGGTAGGGCTGCCCCAATGGAGCGAAGACGACCAAACGCTGGCCAAAGCTCTGCAGAAAGAAATGGGCGCCGCCAAGCAGGAAGGGCTGGAAACAAAGCTTGATACGCTGACGCCGCCTGTGAGAAACTTTGTGAGCGGGGGTTCCGACGACATTGGCGACATTTCGTGGAAGCTGCCTACCGTTACCCTGCGGTATCCTTCCAACATACCCGGCCTCCCCGGCCATCACTGGGCCAACGCAGTTGCCATGGCCACGCCCATTGCGCACAAGGGTGTGGTAGCCGGTGCCAAAGCCGAAGCCATGACGCTCCTTGATTTTCTGCTAAAACCAGAGCTGGTAACACAGGCATGGGACTACTATAAGAATGTGCAGAAAATGGATACGGAGTACAAGCCGATGATTTCTGAAGATGAAAAGCCGGCGATTTATTTGAACCAGGAAATCCAGGATACCTACAGGCCGGATCTACAGAAATATTACTACGACGAAACCAAATACGACAGCTACCTGGAGCAGTTGGGAATTAAATACCCTACTGTGAAAAGTGAGCAATAAAAACGAAAATCTGGCCAGGAACGTGAATAGAGGGAGCGGCTATTTAAGATTTCCCTATCCAAGTTAAATAAAAGCTCCTTAATTAAGTTTTTTTGTTAAATCTTAAATAAGGGGCTGGTTTTCGCTGTCCGGTCACCAGCCCTTTCTCTTCTTCAACTCTGTAATGTGCGCAAGGTGGTGGCGGCTGTGCCATGCATACAAGGCCAGCGCAGTTGCCAGCCTGAAAGATTTTTTGGAGCCTGGGTGAAAGAATGTCTTCTGGTAGTCACCCTCGTCCATGGCCCTCAGCAGCACCACCCACCGCTTGTGTAGCATTTCGAGCAGGTCGAGCGACAAGTCTACCGGACCGTGGGCTGCATCAGGAAGCTCGGCCCACAATTGCTCTTCATATGGCCTGATGGTGGGGTTATCTTCAGTAAGCGCCAGGCGAAAACGTATGTAAGAATTCATGTGGCTGTCAGGCAAATGATGCACCACCTGCCTGATGGTCCACCCGCCCGGCCGATAAGGCGTGTTAAGCTGCTCTTCGGACAAGCCCACTACTGCCGCCCGCAATTGTGAAGGCAGAGAAGCAATTTCCTCAATCCAAAGCTTACGTTGGGCCTCGGAGGTGTCTTTAGGTGGCGCAAAATTTCCAACCGGGAACTTCAGTTGTTCAAGGTTTTCCATCAGGATGAGAGTAGTTTAAATGAGCTTAAATATAAATTTAGTTTGGCAGAATACACGCAATGGCGGCCCTGGTTTTTATCAGATGCTATGGGCAGCGACAAAATTGAATATTCGACGGGATTTAAAGGTAGATTTCGACATTCGTTATGGAACTTAGAAAAAAGTTCCGGCTATTGCAGCAGAACCCACCACCGAATTAACATAGACCCTTCGAAGGCCGAACCTTACTTGTTGAATCTGTTTAATCCCCTACGCCACACTTGCCTCACCCGCAATTTCCCGCATAATTACCTCGGCATGCACCCTGGAGTTTTCTATAAACCACTTGTTGGTTTTGAGGCCCCCGCAAATAACCCCGGCCAGGTAGATGCCAGGCACATTGGTTTCCATGGTTGCCGGGTTGTGAACCGGTGTTAGGAATTCGTCGGTACCAATTTCTATTCCCATGCTTTTCAGCAAATCGAAATTGGGTTGATAGCCCGTCATGGCTAGCACAAAGTCGTTTGCCAGCGTTTTTGCTCCCTCAGGCGTCATAATATCAATCTCAGTTTCCCGGATCTGCGTAATCTGCGACTGGAAATAAGCCTTTATTGATCCCTCCTTAATCCTGTTTTCAATGTCGGGTTTCACCCAATACTTCACGCTTTCCCTTATTGCATCCTCTCTTATTACCATCGTCACCTCTTTAGCTCCCTTCCTGAACGTCTCCAACGCCACATCCACAGCAGAGTTGGCCGCACCAACCACGGCTATTTTCATGGCAAAATACGGGTGCGGATCGAGGTAGTAGTGCGTAACCTTGGCAAGTTCCTCCCCCGGCACATTCAGCAAATAGGGCAAATCGTAGAAGCCGGTGGCCAGAATCACATGCCGGGCGCTGTACGTCCCTTTGCTGGTGCTGATGTTGAAAACACCGGCTGTCTTCTCCACCCGGTCCACCTGCTCGTACAGCCGTACGTCCAATTCCCACGACATCGCCACTCTGCGGTAATATTCCAGCGCTTCGGGCCTTGTGGGTTTCGGATTGTGCGAAATAAAAGGCACCCCGCCTATTTCCAGCCGGTCGGAGGTTGAAAAGAAGGTCATATTGGCCGGATAGTTATAAATTGAATTGACAAGGCAACCCTTGTCAACAATCACATAGCTAAGCCCCTTCTTTTTGGCTTCTATTCCACACGCAAGACCAATTGGCCCTGCTCCAATTATAAATACATCAAGCATCTTTCGTTGTATAAGTGTAGCTGTCGCTTTAGCTACTGACTTCAAAAACCGGGCTCTTAGCTATCGCCATATAGTTCAATGTCGTTTGGTTAGGCCTATTGTCCCTCTTCGGAGAGGGCAAGGGAGAGGATCATAAATTGCTAACTAAACGACATTGCCATATAATTTATAAACACCCTGCCTTAAAGCGTCGCCATCCTCCGAACAAATAAACACAATCGTTTTTGCAATCTTTTCGGGTTTTACCCATTTGCCAAAATCAGCATCGGGCATGGCATCCCGGTTAGGAGGTGTGTCTATAATACTGGGCACTACCACGGATGACGTAATGCCGGCACCTTTGCCCGACTCATTTAAAATGGCCGAAAGGTTAAATATAAGCGATTTGGAAAGCGCATACGCCAGGGTTTCTTTGGCGGCGGCGGGTTCAAGCGCGGGTTTGGCTCCCACAAAAACCAACCTGCCTCCTCCCGCTGTCTTCATTTTATTAAATGCAGGCTTTGCCGTGAAAAAAGCCGTTTTGAAATTAAGGTCCAGCATCTTGTTCAGTTCAGCTTCCGTAGTGTTCGATATGTTGCCCATGGCAAAGCCTCCTACCAGCATTACGGCAGCGTCTAACCGCCCGTATTTCTCATGCACTTTTGCGACCAGTTGCCCGGCTTCATCTTCACGGCTCAGGTCGGCTTCCACATACTCTGCAGTTGTGTTATCCTTCGCCGAATGACCGGGCTCTACGGTTCCCACTACCCGGTAGCCGGCCTCCAAAAACTCTTTTACCACGGCCCTGCCCAAATTCCCTGCGGCTCCGGTTATCAATGCTACTTTTTGCATATCTGGTTCGTTTTTCTTTTTTAAAATGTAAGATATTGCAAGATGCCACTTTTGACTCTCCCATGCCAGCAGACAAAGCTTCGTTTTTTCAGGACGTATACGAGGTAGTTAGGTTAATACCCAAAGGGCGGGTAACCAGCTACGGCGCCATAGCGGCTTACCTGGGGTCGAAGGGGAGCTCACGTATGGTCGGCTGGGCTGTAAACAGCAGCGGTATGCCTGGCGATGTGCCAGCACACCGGGTAGTAAACCGCGTGGGGTTGCTCTCCGGCAAACATCATTTTGGGGGCAGCCGAATGCGCGACCTGCTCGAAGCAGAGGGAATACGGGTGAACGACGATAAAATTGTAAATTTCGACGAACTGATGTGGGACCCGATGAAGGAGCTTACCTAACACTGGTAAAGCGGTGTTTCATTATAAAGCCGTGCCATCGCTCGCAGCGAATGCGCAGCCGCCTCAGGCAAGTTCTTTCGCCTTGTTGCGCGGGCTCAATGCCAACAAGCCGAGAAAAGTGAGCATTCCGTTGAGAATAATAATTTCGAACCCAAACCGGTAGCCCCCCAACAGTGTTTCCGAATTAATATTGATGATGTACGAGAGTATTGGCGAAAGCACACATACCACAGGCACCCACTTATCTTTCACTGGCTTTTTTGTAAAAAGGCCAAACGAGAACAGCCCCAGTAGCGGCCCGTAGGTATATCCGGCCGCCGTGAATACCGAATTAATGACGCTTTCGTCGTTGATGGCATTGAAAATAAGTATCACAAAAAAAGTGAGCAGAGAAAACCCAATGTGAACCCGCATCCGAAGCCTCTCATTATTTTTTATCTCCTTTTTCTCAAAACCAAGAAAATCAACACAAAAGGCGGTCGTCATAGCAGTAAGGGCTGAATCGGCGCTACTGTATGCAGCCGCAATAATACCAAGGATAAAAACGATGCCGGCAAACGCATTAAAGTGGTTGAGCGCCAGAATTGGGTACAAATTGTCGGTTCTAGCAGGAAGCGGTATTCCTTTGGCTTCTGCATAAATAAACAACAGCGCTCCAAGGCTCAGAAAGAGGAAATTTACTATCACCAACACCACGCAAAACCAAAACATGTTTTTTTGCGCCTCTCCGATATTCCTGCAAGTGAGGTTTTTCTGCATCATGTCCTGGTCGAGCCCGGTCATTACTATGGCTATAAATGCACCGGCCAGAAACTGTTTGAAAAAATTCTTGCCGCTCTGCCAGTCCCACTCAAAAACTTTGAAATAGGAGCTGTCTACAACGGTGCTACCCAGCGAAGTAAGGCTCAAGCCAAGCTCCTTGCTGATCAATACAATACTGATTACAACTGCAGCAATCAGAAAAGCTGTCTGGAGGGTGTCGGTCCATACAATGGTTTTTATACCCCCCTTGAAGGTATACAGCCATATAAGACCAATAGTGATAAGCACGCAAACCCAAAAGGGAACACCAAGTGCATTGAAAATGGCTATTTGAAGCACATTGGCAGCCAGGAAAAGCCTGAACGCCGACCCTACCATTCTGCTCAAAAGGAAAAAGAAAGAGCCCGTTTTATAAGATGACGTACCAAAGCGTTTTTCCAGGTAGGTATAAATGGTAATGAGGTTCAGGCGGTAGTACAATGGCATCAAAACTGTGGCAATTACCAGGTAGCCAGGCAAATAACCCAATACTACCTGAAAATAGGTGAAGCCACTGTTGCCTACTTCGCCGGGCACACTGATAAAAGTGACGCCACTCAGCGATGCTCCAACCATACCAAATGCTACCAAATACCACGGCGACTGCCTGTTGCCGGTAAAAAAAGTTGCCGACGTTGCTCCTTTGGATGTAAAATGTGAGATAAGAAATAGTAACAGAAAATATCCTCCAATTACCAGAAGGACCAGAGCAGGCGTCATATTACAGGGTTCAGTTTATTTTTCTTAATTTTGCATTATGTCTGAACCAAAGTAACAAACAGAACCTTTCTCAGACAAAGGATTCATCTAAATAAAAGAGAAAGCCATGACTTATCAACTTCAGGAAGATGAATTGGTTGAGGTAATGGACGAGCGTGATTCCTCGGCCGTTCAGGATCTTATCGTTTACAACGATGATTTCAACACCTTCGATCATGTGATCAATACGCTGATAAAAGTGTGCAAGCACGAAAAGCTGCAAGCAGAGCAATGCACTTATATAATACATTTCACAGGCAAGTGTGCAGTAAAAAAAGGCACGTTCAAAGAGTTGCGTCCGATGAAGGAAGGTATTCTTGATGCCGGTATCAACGCTGAAATCCTTTAATTTGCTGCATGGAATTCCCTTCGAAGCTTATTGAGGAAGCAGTACAACAATTTTCTCAATTGCCCGGTATAGGGAAAAAAACAGCTCTCCGGCTTGTACTTTACCTCTTGAAACAAGAGAAGGAAAATACCGTCCGATTTACCGAGGCGCTCAGTAATCTGAGGGAAAATATCCGCTACTGCGCCCAATGCCACAACGTGTCGGACAACGAGGTTTGCAGCATTTGCAGCAGCCACCGGCGAGACCGCTCTATGGTGTGCGTGGTGGAAGACATACACGACGTACTTGCCATTGAAAACACCTCGCAATACAACGGGCTTTATCACGTGTTGGGAGGCATTATCTCTCCAATGGACGGCATAGGCCCCGACGACCTCAAGATTCAGTCGCTGGTAGAGAGGGTTCAGAACCCAAATGGAGAAGTAAAAGAAGTGATACTGGCGCTGAGGGCTACCATGGAAGGCGACACTACGTCGTTCTACATCACC
>CBFGTI010000137.1:0-14843 GCA_965651695.1 uncultured Imperialibacter sp.
CGGCTGGGCCTCACCCAGAATTTGCGGGAGTGTAGCAGGGCGATTGCATTTAAAACAATTTCTTTGAAATCCTTCGTTTTACCCTAACCCTGAAGGGAACCAAAGGATTTCAAAGCCGTTGCTTTTTTAAATACATAAGGGCGGGGGGTAAATAAACGGCTTTGAAATTTTATTTTGACTAATCTGTTTTAAATACGATTGGCCTGGGAGTGTAGCTGCCATTTCATCAAATCCACAGGAAATCCTCATATTCATCGCTGTTGCGATTGGCTGCAGCCCGAGGTCTGGCCACTGGTTTTTTTTTCATTAGCAGGGCCAGAAATGCTATTGCCAGCCTGGTCTTCAGCTGTTTTAGTTGCGTCTTCATAACATGCGGTATTAATTGCAGAAATAATTACACCAGGCAAGTTGGCCCGGTTGCCGCCATTATTACATGAGTTTCGCTGTTTTTTGGCAGGATATTTATCATGCACGTCGCACAGCTTTGTTTTGAAAAAGGCTGACAAAAATTGACCTGCGTTGTGGTGGAACTGGCGAATGACCTACTTTCTTGGGCTGGTTTTTCAAAAGCAGGTGTTCGAGGGCTTACTTAATGCCCAAGTTGCAACAAACTACCCTGGTGGGGTCTACAAAATGCTACCGGGTTCAACTTCCCGCAGCAAGTTGAGGTATGGGGTAATTTTTCCGTTTGCCCAGGATACGTTCGAGGTCGTCGCGGTACACTATTTCTTTTTCGAGCAGCAGCTGCGCTATGGCCGTCAACTCTTTTTTATGGCAGGTCAGCAGGTCTTTCGCTTCATTATAGCATTCCTCCACCAGTTTGCGCACTTCCTCATCTATCAGCTTGCCGGTTTCTTCGCTGTAGGGTTTCTGGAGGCCACCTTCCGTGCGGCCGGTGGAGTCGTAAAAGCTTATATTTCCCAGTTTTTTGTTGAAGCCAAAAAAAGCTACCATGGTATATGCCTCTTTGGTAACCTTCTCGAGATCGTCTACTGCCCCCGAAGATATTTCGCCAAAAGTTATCTCTTCGGCCGCCCGGCCAGCCAGCGTGGCAGTAAGCCTTTGCTGAAAATGAGGCCTGGTGCGTATCTGCCTTTCTTCAGGCATATACCAGGCGGCTCCAAGCGATTTGCCCCGCGGAATAATACTCACCTTCACCAGCGGGTCCACATGCCCAAGCATCCAGCTTGCCACAGCATGGCCGGCTTCGTGATAGGCTATGATGGTTTTTTCCTCGGCAGAAATAATCTTACTCTTTTTCTCAATACCTGCCACTATCCTGTCGATGGCATCCATAAAGTCCTGCTTTTCCACGCTCACCTTCCTGCCACGGGCAGCAATCAGGGCCGCTTCATTACAGATATTGGCAATGTCGGCGCCAGAAAAACCGGGAGTCTGTGATGCCAAAAAATCGACATCAACGCTTTCAGCAAGCACCAGCGGTCTTAAATGAACTTTAAATATCTCTTTTCTTTCTACCTGGTTGGGGAGTTCGAGGTAAATGTGCCTGTCGAACCTGCCGGGCCGCAGCAGGGCGGGGTCCAGCACGTCGGCGCGGTTGGTAGCCGCCAGCACTATAACGCCCGTATTGGTGCCGAAGCCGTCCATTTCTGTAAGCAGCTGGTTCAGGGTGCTTTCCCGCTCGTCGTTGGCGCCGCTGTAGAGGGCGTTTTTGCCACGGGTGCGGCCTACGGCATCAATTTCGTCGATAAAGACAATGCAGGGAGCCTTTTCCTTGGCGTTTTTGAAGAGGTCCCGCACACGTGATGCACCCACGCCTACAAACATTTCCACAAACTCCGATCCCGACAGCGAGAAGAAGGGAACCTGGGCTTCACCAGCCACAGCCTTGGCCAGCAGCGTTTTGCCTGTACCCGGAGGCCCCACTATGATCACGCCTTTAGGAATTTTGGCGCCTAGTTTTGTATATCGCTGGGGGTCTTTCAAAAAATCTACAATCTCTTTCACTTCCTGCTTTGCTTCTTCGAGGCCTGCCACATGGTCGAACGTAACGGAGCTTTTTTTGTCATTTTCGAGAAGCCGTGCAGTAGATTTGCCAAAGCTAAAGGGCGAGGCACCTCCGGGCATTCCTCCTCCGGCTCTCAAAAGATACCGAAATGCCAGAAACATGAGGGCCACTGGAAACAGCCACAGCAGCAGGTTGTTCCAGTTACTTTTCTCCTCATAGCTCACCGCCACCCACTCGTGTGGCGGCACATCCTTTTGCGCCTGTTCCAATTTTCTTTCAAATGACTCCACCGACCCGATGTTGAAGGTGTAGTGAGGGCCGGAACTAATACCGCCGAAAGGCGATTGCAGTATTTCTTTGAAGGCCGGATCGTTGGCCATTTCTTCCTTTATGTACACTTGGGCGTTCTGTTGGCCAATCACAACAATTTTTTCCACCGCCTGCCTGCTTAGCATTTCCCTTTCAAATTTTTGCCAGGTAATGATTTCGGGTGCCTGGAAAAAGCTGCCGGTAGACAATACAATAACAGCGATGAAAATGAAGATGAGAATGAGGGACGTCCAGATACTTGTTTTTGGTGACTTGGGATCTTCACCCGCGGTGCCGGCGCCATCTTTGCCCTTTACCTGCGACACCTTTTTCCATTTTTGGTGAATTGATTTTTTGACCATCTCTCATTTGTGTTGAGTGTAACCAAAGTTGGCAGGAACGAGGGGTAGAAAGAATGATGGCCATTTGCAGCGGGTATGACTTACGTCAGACGATGCCGGACGTGCACACGGTGTTCGGCGAGATTGAACCACCGGCAAGCCTTTTCAATTGTTACGAGGCAACAGGTGCTTCGCTTTTTCCGACTCCATCACCTGCTCAACAAATGCAAAGATCTCCTTTTTTGTCTGCCGGAAATTTTTGAAATACTCAGCTACAACCACCTCCAGCCTTGTGTGTTCGGCGCGGTAGTGTTGCGCATTGTAGGGAAACGGGTTTTCGAGAAGGTTGCCCAGGTGTTTCAAGTGCTCTTTCACGTTGCGCTGCAAAGCAGCCCGCTGGTTTTCAAGATTTGAAAGCGCATTTACCAGCAACCGTGTTTTGTCTATATTTTTTTCATCAATGAGGCTCAAAAAATGCTTGTCGATCAAACTCCGAAAAAAGCGCAACTCATCTTTAAAGAAGATGAGGTCCGATTGCCAGTGCTCGGTTAGAATGTAGAGCGTTTGCCAGTTATTCGTTCCCTTGTTGATCGAATTGCCCGGACTAGAATTAACAGGCTGAGTTTCCATATCTTTTTTAACCAAAAATCGGGGTTGCATATACCGAAAAGAATGACTGCCGTAGCCGCCTTCGGAAACCTTTATCATGTGTTGAATCTTTTTTTCACAGGATTCTGACACATAACAGGCTGGCGCTCCAAAGCGAAAAGCGAAAAAGTGGCGGTGCCCCCGGGTAAAGAGTTAACCGGCAGGTTAGGCAATTCTGCCCTCCCCGCCGGCCATCCACAGCAAACAATCTATTCTGAGCGGTTCTTTCTTTGTACTTTCCACTTTTCAATATCGAGCTCATTGATGCGCACGTAGTCCTCATCATTTTTTGCCTTTGCAAGCTCCTTCGATTGGTTGGCCGTTTCAATCGCCCCTTTAAAGTCGCCCATTTTTGCCTGTATCTCCGCTTTGGTATGCATTACCCAATAGGCAGCAGGTCCGTATTCCAGCGACTTATCCGCCCATGCAAGGGCCTGGTCAAGCTCCCGGTTGGTATCCAGGTAATACTTCGCGGCGAGGTAGTACTCCCCCGCTAACCTGCTTTCGGGGTTTTGGGTAAAGCTTTTGATATTTGCCACTGCCCTTTCATCCGCATCCGAACTTAGCCGGAAGCTTACCTGGGTTAAATCCCACTGAAATTGCAGCTCGGCACAGCTGGTACATACATTGGCAAATTGAATGGTGAAGGTTTCTACCTGCTCCTTGAGAACTTGCGGCTTCACGGTAAACTTTATAGCTGTATAAGCCTCTTTGTAGCCAAACGCTCCCCACAGCCAGGGATCTTTGTAGATCAGCATGGTCCATTCGTCTTTGCCTGGTACTGCATACAAAGCATATACCCCTGCCGGTAGCTTATAGGTGCCTTCGATTATCAAGTCTTCCCTGGTAAAAAGCTTCGTCGAGGCATTTGCTCCCAGCCGCCATACTTTGTTGTACGGTACAAGCTCTCCAAATATGATGCGTCCTCTTACGCTGGGCCTGGAGTACTCGATTCGCACTTCATTGAACCCAATCTTTTGTGTAACGGTGGCAAACGGGCTGAGGTCGGGCACTACCATCTGTGCCATCGTCGTGTGGTTTCCGGTCAGCAGACCTACGACCAGAAGAGCAGGTATTAATAATTTTTTCATAGCTATTGGTGTTAAAGTTCGCACTCCCATTATTAAGTACCGAATTTATCACCAAGCAGACCTCTGAGCCATGACAGGTATCATGCTGCGGCGGGATTTTCGTCTCCGGCTTCCTTATCCGCCGATCTCAATTATATGTCGGCCTCAGTGAATAGCCTCCACAGCTGCCTCAAGGCGTTTGCCTACCTCGCCGGCTATATCTTTTAAGGCTGTAGCTTCTTTCCCCAGCGTTTCTACAGGATTTACCGCCGACACCTCTACCTCGCCACCATCAACCTGCTGCACCACCACGTTGCAGGGGAGCATAACGCCCACCTGTGGGTCGATGCTGAGTGCCTTATGAGCGAACTGTGGGTTGCAGGCACCAAGTATTTTATAGTTACGAAAGTCAACATTGAGCTTTTGCTTAAGTGTTTCCTTCATATCTATAGTAGTAATAATGCCAAAGCCCTGCTTTTGCAGGCTTTGCGTTATCTCCGCAACAACTTCGCTGAAGGGCAGTCCCGATTTCTTTGAATAACTTTTCATACATTCTGGTATTTAAGGTCCTGGTATGTGCAATGCTGCACTTTCTCTTTATTTATAAAGCGTAACAACACAATATGGTTCGGTGATTTACCTGATTGTGTACCTGATACCCGCCGACCATACGAATCCCGGATCAAGATCTTCCTCATAAACGACGTCGTCGGCTACTACAGTGGATGGGTTTACCGGAAAAAGGGCGGTAGCCGAGCCCAGAAAAGCCAGCTGCTGCACCTTATATACTACCTGTAGGCCGGCTTCGTAATCCAGCACCTGAAATTTTTCGGATTCCAGTATCTGTATGTCGGTAATTGTTTCCGAAATGCCTCCCGATCCCGATCCTTTGCCCTTCCCACCTTTTCCCGAACCTCCCGTATTAAGGCTCCTGGTGGTGTAGTATTCGTTGTAATAGTGCTGAGTACCCATGTTGGAATAAACCAGCGGGGTGATCAGCAGTTTGTTTTTTAATGCATA
The DNA here is from genome assembly GCA_965651695.1 of uncultured Imperialibacter sp. Taxonomy (GTDB): domain Bacteria; phylum Bacteroidota; class Bacteroidia; order Cytophagales; family Cyclobacteriaceae; genus Imperialibacter. Next base: position 5,358 of record CBFGTI010000137.1, read on the forward strand.
AAAAGTGCGGCTTATCTCAGCACCGAGAAAAAAATCGACACTTTCACTCAGGCCAAGGCTGGCATCCACCATAACGGTAACAAGGTCAAGATCGTAGCCCATGTAGCCCGAGAGGTAGGTGCTCATTTCGGCCTGCACCGCATAACTCTCGTCGCTGAAAAAATATTGGTCGGCGGCTATGCCAGCGGCAAACCGATCGCCAAAATAGTCGTACCCGGCAGCAAGGGTGAAAAGATCCGCGCGGTTTTCATCGGCAGCAACCAGGTAAGAAACCGACCCGCTTGCAAACAGGCCCGACTTGTGGTAGTAACCGGCTGAAGCCACGAGGTACGGTGCTTTTGCCGAATCGGCCCTTCCCATGTAGTAGTAGTCGCTTTTGTAGCGCACTGCCAACCTGCCAAAAGAGGAAACCTCAGCAGCTTTGCCGGAGCGGTCTGGCGACTGCGCCCATGCACCCGGAAGCGATGCCGCCACCAGAAGGAAAATAATAATGAAGCTTTTCATAATAATTATAGTTGAAAAGAGCAGAGGAGCCGGTGAACACCGGCTCCGCACCTCGCGAACCCATTATTATTTAATGGCTCGTTTTCCGTTGCCCACCGCCCGCCTGCGTTCCATTTTCTCCCGCTCCATCATATCCTTGCGGTCACGCACCCGCAGTTCCATTTTTTCTCTGAATCTCTCGCGGCTCTCGTAGCGCTTGCCGTCACGGTCCAGGTATTGTCCCTCCCTCAGCGTCTCCTTCCTGCCGTTCTTCAGCTGGTAACTGCCGTCGGGGTTAATCAAAACGCCGTTACCCAGCTTCAGCTGTTCGTGCAGTTGCAGATGCAGCTGGTTTTGCGACTGATACATTTGGCCGTTCTGAAACATAAAATGAGGCTCTGACATCGCCATCAGCTGCGTTTGTTTTTGCTCCCTTAGCTGCTCCTGTGTTTTGTAGCGGTTGCCGTCGGGGTCGAGGCATTCGCCATTTCGAAGCCAATGCTGCTGCTGATTTCGCAGCCGGTAGCTGCCATCGGGGTTTACAACCAGGCCGTTTTGAAGAGACAACTGCTCCTGCACCCGCACCTGCTCCTGGTTGCGAACCTGGTACAGCACCCCATTTTGAAACATAAAGTGCTGCTGATTCATGGCCTGAAGCTTTAATTGCGACTGCTGCTGAAACTGCTGCCGGGTGGCGTACTGATTTCCTTCAGCATCCAGGTACTCGCCGTCATTTAGCTGGTACCGCTCTTCATTCCGCAGCTGATAGGTGCCGTCGGCGTCTACAACCAGCCCATTGCGGTTGGTGTATTGCGCCGTTAGTTGCGTTTGCTCACCGTTTTGGTAGCGATACATTTTACCATCCTGAAAACCGAAGTGTTCCTGCGCCATGGCTTCGAGCCTTAGCCGGGCATGGTTGCGAAACTGTGCTTCGGAGCCATAGTGCACGCCGTCGGGGTCCAGGCATTCGCCATTCCGCAGCCGATCCCTCTGCTGGTCTCTTAGCTGGTAGGTACCATCCGGATTAAGTTGCCCTCCACCTGCCAGTTGCAGGCGCTCCCGTATTTGGGTACGCTGTTGGTCTTTAATGCGGTACACCTTCCCATCAGCCATCAGGTAGCGTTCCTGGTTCATGGCCTGTAGCCGCAGCTGCGACTTCTCTTGAAACTGCATAGCAGTGCGGTACCAGTTACCGTCCATGTCGAGACACTCGCCGTCGCGCAGGCGAAGCCTTTCTCCCATGGCTGTCTGGTAGCTTCCGTCGGTATTAACCCGGGTACCATCTTCCAACGTCAATTGCCCCCGCAGCTGTATTCTGTCCTGATCGCTTACCCGAACCATCTCCCCGTCATCATACATCAGGTAATCCTGAAGCCTTATCCGGTCTCTGTCCTGATCTTGCGCTTGCAGTGAAAAAACCGTCACCAGCAACGCCATTACATACATTAGCTTTTTCATAACCTTACGATTTTCGTTTTTCTCTTAAATGCCTTGCTCGCCGCCCGCCGTAGCGCTTAGCTGTTGTTCAATGGCAGCGGCAGTTTTTCTACCTATTTGTTCGGTAAAGGACAGCGAAAAACGTGTTTTATGTAATGATGAATGATCGGCGCCGGTTAGATTCTCGTCATCAACCCCGGCTCGGGCGAATTGCCTTTCTTGAGAAGTATTGGTGTATCTGAAGGTTGTTTTTTGCCAGCACGCATCTATTAGTCGCGAAAACGCGGCTTGTCCGGTGTCGACGACGAAAATCTGCCAACGGGTATACATGCATCATTGGTTGGCGGCAGGCATGGGCTTTAGCTTAGTGTTTCACATTGAATGTTCAATCAGAATATTAAACTAAAATCGACGTGCTATGAAAACGAATGATGAGCTCCGAAAAGACGTAATGGATGAGATAAAGTGGGATCCTCAATTACGCGATGTGCATACCCAAATAGGGGTATCGGCAAAAGAAGGTGTAGTTACACTTTCGGGTATAGTAGATTCTTACAGCAAAAAGTTGGCTGCCGAGCGGGCGGCTCAGCGTGTAGCAGGGGTAAAGGTGGTAGCCACCGACATAGAGGTAACTTTTGGGCTGCCAGGCAAAAAAACTGACACTGAGATTGCGGAAATAGTGAAGAATGCTTTAAGATGGAACAGCGCCGTGAACGAAGACCTGATAGAGGTGAAAGTGGACAACGGCTGGGTATACCTCGACGGTAAAGTTGATTGGGCATACCAGAAAACTTCAGTTCAGCAAAGCGTCGAATCGCTGCTGGGCGTGAGGGGTGTAACCAACAACATTACGCTGAAGGTACAAACACCAGATACCGGCGAAATAAAAAGAAAAATAGCTGCAGCCTTCCATCGCAGCGCCACCATCGACTCTTCGGCCATTACTATTGAAGCTGCGGGCGACAAGGTAACGTTGCGCGGTAAGGTAAGCTCCTATGCCGAAAAGAAAGAAGCAGAAAGGGTAGCGTGGTCGGCACCGGGTGTGCTGCACGTAGACAATCAGATAATGATTGACATGCCTGTGTATGCTTGATATGCCAGTGCAAATTCAAAACAGGAGCGGATGCAAGGTCCGCTCTTTGCATTTGAAACAATAATGATGGTGATCATTTTTGTTCAAATGGAAGTCATGGGCGTTTTTCATGGCTCTGCGTAGTTTTAGTAAAAAGCGGGAAGCCCTGCTGCAAAAATCTCCATAAACTTATTTTATATGTTACTTGATTTTGAAAAACAGGCGATAAAGGGAAATGAGTTTCTCCGTCAGCTTGAAACCAACCTGGGCGTGCAAGACAGGTCTCACGCAGCGAGGATATTGAGAAGCACCTTCAGAGTGCTGCGAAACCACCTCACGCTGGAAGAGTCGCTACAGCTGCTGGCACAGCTGCCAATGGCCATAAAAAGCGTATATGTAGACGGGTGGGCACTGGCGGCACACCGGAAGTTGAAGACTGTAGAAGAGCTTATTGCAGAAATAGCGCAATCGGAAGGACAAGCTGCCTGGCGGGATTTCAGCGACAAAGAGGAGGTTCTTACTGCTGTTCGGGCTGTAATACGCACCATGGGCTTGTATGTAAGCCCCGAAGAGATGGCCCAGGCTATTGGCACCCTTCCCGGACGTATCCAAAAAGTTCTTATAGCAGATCAGCTGGCATAACATTCACCTTTTATTGTTTCCTCACCCGGTTTTCAGGCTTCGCATGCACGGTGCCGTAGATGTGGTCCCAAAGAGGTGAAGAAACACCGTACATGCTGCCGGCGTCTTTATAATGGTGAATGGCATGGTTAACCCACAGTGCTTTGGTGAAGTTTTTCGGTGGGGGGTAAGCATGCACCAAATAATGAACCCCCAGATAGGCAGCATACCCTGTGAGGAATCCCGGCATGAAGGAAAAAACCAAATCGCCCATCAGCAAACGAAATAGCGCCAAAAGAACCGTAGCAACGGTAAGGCTCAAAAGCGGTGGCATTGCCAGCCGGACTTTATCCTTCGGGAATTCGTGATGCACACCATGAACGATATACTGGAATTTTCTTCTCCGGACAGTGGAAGCGGAAATATGAAAAAGATACCTGTGCACGTTGTATTCGACCCACGTAAAAGCCACCAAACCGGCTGCGAACATAAGTGCCCTGGTGCCGGCAGCGGGTGATGTACGAGTGATACTCCAATAAAGAAGCGCCAGGGCGTATAAAGCAAAAAGAGAAACCGGCACAACTATATGTGTGTGGGTCAGTTTTTCCAGCACGGGATTGTTAAATAACTTTTTTTTGGTTTCGACACCTGCCTTAAAATGGCCGCGGAAAGTGGTTGCACTGTTTTTCATGGTTTTAAGGGAATATGGACGAAAAGTATGAGAAAGATTCGTACCGCTCGCAAACCCTTGTCACCACCTTTTAATGATCCTTATCATCAGATGGATGATTTTACGTTTTCACACCCGTCGGCTGGAGGAGCGGCGTGCAGTTTTGGTAATGATGACGAAACTCTCTTTACCCGGTGACGGCCGTCATTAGAAACAAACTGAACACTTAGTACCTTTATTTCAAGATAATCGATACCTGACTTGCCAGGTAAGTAAGATAATAGAAATAAGTGCTGCAAAAGGCATGAAACTATTTTCTGAATGGTTGATTTAAAAGTTGGCCTTCTGGTGAGAAAGGAATTGGTTGTGCAGATTATATAGAATAACTGCCGCAAAAAGCACTAAACTATGTGAATCCAAAAGGCGAAAGTGAAATTTCGCCTTTTGTTTTTTTACGGGGTAAGATAGGCCTCAGCCGGGGTAATGGAGGGCGAACCCAGGGTAAGTTAGGCCGAAATTCGGGTAATTCAGGCCGATGTCGGAGTTATGGAGGGCGAACTCTGGGGTAACCGAGGCCGATGTTGCGATAACGCAGGCGAATGCCGGGGCAACCGAGGGCGAATTCGGGGTAACTTAGGCCGACATGGTGGTAATTTAGGCCGGTACCGGATTGTTGATGGGCGATGCGGGGTAGTTCAGGCCTCAGTCTTGCAGTAGAGACCAAACTCTTAACCATGAATGACAATCATCATCGTACGGCATCTCATCGCTGTGTACCTTCATAGCAGCACAACAAAAGCCCTGTTCGGCCAAGTGAGTAGGGAAACAGACCTAAATGCTATAACAGGCATTGAAACTATTTCCTAAAGAGTTGTGGCAAACACAGCCGCTTGGGTAGAGGGGTAGTGGTTGTGCAGATGACATAGAATAACGGCTGTAAAAGGCTCTAAACTATGTCGATCAGGAAGGCGGAAGCAACTCTCCGCCTTCCACATTTTTAACCATTTCTGCTGGCAGCAATAGAGGCTAAACACCCTATTTATGAGAGATATTTGCCCGCCTTATGATGCCAATCATTGGTGCAGCCACACGCTCATTTCATCTTTACATTCACTCCATCAATGTTGCGGAAATGACAACTACAGCAGGCAGGCAGGTTTTACTAATAATGGCCTTTATAGCTCTTTGCGCCTGCGAACATCCGTTCTCGTACAGTATCTACGACGCCGATGTGCCGGAAAAGTACCGGGGTACAACATGCAAAAACCTTTCAAAACTGGCCGAAATTGTTGCTCCACCGTCTGGTACATTTAAGATAGCCGTGCTCACCGATGTGCATTACAACTACGACAATCTCACCACTGCCATTGACTTAATCAATCGGCGGGATGACATCACTTTTGTAGTTGTTGCTGGCGACATTACGCACCAGGGTTTGCTGCCGGAGTACCTGCTGTTTATGAACATAATGAAGGCGCTGGATAAGCCCTGGTTTACGTTGATCGGCAACCACGATTACCTCTCCAACGGCAAACTCATTTACAGCCAAATGTTTGGCCAATCGAATTACTCGATAGTTTTCGGCGGCGCAAAATTCGTCTTTTTCGACGACGTGTTTTGGGAGAGTGACACAGAACCCGATTTCGATTGGTTGGGCACCCAGCTGGCGGACTACACAAGCTACCGCCTCGTTGTCCCTTTTGCTCATATACCACCTGCCAATGCACAATTTACTCCGGAATACTCCAGTCGCTATCATCAGCTGATGGTTGCTCATGGCATAGCGCTATCTGTGCACGGGCATGTGCATAGCTACTATCAGAGTGAAGCATTTGGTGATGGTGTGGTATATCTGATTGCACCTGCGCCAAATAAAAAAGCTTATGCAGAAATCGTGATCTCCGATTCCACAGTTACCGCCCACCAGGTTTTATACTGATGCGTTTAGTCTACCCTATATTGACCCTTTGTTTAATTGCACTCGCACCGGCAACTCACGCTTCTGCACCACCCGCCGAAAGTCTGCGTGCCGAGAACAAGTTTGTGCCGGATTATATTCCGCTGCAGTTTGCAGGAAACACCGGGTTGCTGGCTTCAGGCATCGGCTATACCTTTTGCAGCAACCGCTACCACGCGGGGCTGATGTATGGCTTTGTGCCGGCTTCGGTTGCCAAAGCCGATGTGCACCTGCTCACCCTCAAAAATAGCTTTCAGGTATACGAATTTGAAGTAAGGGGTGGCAGGTTAGCCGCCTACACAGGCTTAGCACCCATACTGAAAATGGGGAAAGAAACATTTCTGCCAGCGGAAGACAGAGGCAAATACCAGCCGCATCCTTTACACGTGGCCGTGTTTGCTGGCGGAAGCTTTCGCGCCAAAACAACCTCCGATTCCAATATTTTGAACAGAATCGAGGTATTTGCCGAAACAGGAACTGTTGATTTTTTTGTGTGGTACAAAATTTCGCAACGGGAAGTGAAACTGAACAACATGCTGAGTATGGCTGTGGGTGTGAAGGTCTTTCTGGGGGGTAGGCAGGAGTAATTAACATACGACAGTGAGATTGGGGGCATAGTGTGGCAGTTCTTCCTTCAATCCAGATAATGAGAAAGCAAATTTCCCGGAGGCAAGCAGGCTATTGATCCACTGCTCTACGGCGCGCAATTCCCGAAGGCAACCATTTAGTGTATCTCCACTTCAAAAGCTGCACAGTCTACACTTTCATTTTAGCAATATAGTCAAGCAGGCTTTTCAGGGTGCCTATTCTGCCGTAGTCCTCTTCTGGCGTTTCAAAGCCAAAGGCCTCGTCTATGCCTACAATAAATTGCAGATAGTCAAATGAATCGATCCCCAACGTTTGCCGAATGTTATCGTCAGGGCCCAGTTTTTCGGGTTCGGTATCCGGGGCAATGTTTTTCAACAGGCGAAAAATCGTTTGCTTTACCTCCTCGTCGCTCATAGTAGCTCTGGTTGAAGTAAGTATTTTTTAACTGCAGTAAGAAACTGACTGCCGGTGTTGCCGTCGCTGGCCCGGTGGTCTGCTGCCAGGCTAATGGTGAGCACAGGTTTCGCTCCCACCATTCCGTTTTCGGCCCAGGGCTCCTCTTTTACCCCGCCAAAACCTACCAGTGCCACTTGTGGTGGATAAATGATGCCGTACACGGTCTCCACCGCTCCTTCGCCAAGGCTTGTGATGGTGATGGTGGAGTCTGCCAGCTCCGAGCTTCTCAGCTTCAGGCTCTTCGCCCTCGGAATAATACCGTTGAGAGCTTCCATTATCTCGTCCACCGATTTGCTTTCTGCATTATGAATGGCCGGTACGATAATCCCTCCGGTACGAAGCGAAACCACAAAACCGATATGGATCTCCTTCTTTCGCTGAAGGCCGTTTTCCCACCATGCATTCAGGTCGGGCACTTCGGCCAGGGCTTTGGCCACCGCCTTAATGTACAGCACCACGGGGAGCAGCCTGTTTTTTACCGGCCGCTGCTTGTTTGCGTCAGCCAGCCACGCAAGAGGCCTGCTCATGTCGACCCTCGTTTGCAGGTAGTAGTGCGGTATCTCACGGTTCGACTTGCTCATGGCGGCCGCTACCGCCATTCGTATGTTTTCGGCTGCTGGCTTAAGGAGGGAAGGAGGCGGCCCGGCAGGCGGCACGGCCGGCTCCACCACCGCCTTTTCCACATCAGCCCGCGTAATTGCTCCGTCTGGTCCACTGCCGTGCACTTTCGAAATATCAATCCCTTTTTCGGCCGCAATCCTTTTTGCCAGCGGCGATGCCCGCACGTGATGCACATGCCGTGGCGGACGCATAGCAGCTTCTGCAGGTTCCATTTCAGGTTCAGGTTTCGCTTCTTTTTTTTGACCCTCTACTGGAGGAAGCACCCCGGTTTTTGCTTCATCTTCAGTGAGAATATGCGTCATGAGCGTACCTACCGGCACCTTATCGTCAATGCTGAGCAGGAGCTCTCCAATAATACCTTCATCAAACACCTCAATTTCGATGATGCCCTTCTGAGTTTCTACCTCGGCAATAATGTCGCCGCGGTTTACATGGTCGCCGCGTTTCACCCGCCACTCCCGCAGAAACCCCGCCTCCATATCGGCTCCCAGGCTCGGCATCCGGTATTCAATCATGCTGAAGGATTTTTTTGACTACACTAATTATCCGGTCCGTTTGCGGCAGCGAGGCCTCCTCCAGGTGCCGGGGATAAGGCATCGGTACTTCCGCACCACAAAGCCGCTGCACGGGCGCATCCAGCTCGTAAAAGCATTTTTCCATGATGCGTGCACTCACCTCAGACGAAATACTCACCGAATACCACGCTTCTTCTACTATCAGTGCCCGGTGTGTTTTCGAAACAGACGCTATGATGGTTTCCTCATCCAATGGCCTTAGTACCCTAAGGTCCACCACTTCTGCTTCTATGCCCTGCTGTGCCAGTACTAAGGCAGCCTCCACAGCTTTGTGCACGCTTCCACCATAGGCAATTATGGAAATGTCCCGGCCTTCCCTCAGCACCTTGCCGTGTACAATATCGGCCGGTTTGGTGCCGGCGGAAATTTCCCCTTCCATGTTGAGCATAGCGGTGTACTCGAAAATTATAACCGGGTCGGGATCTTTTATTGCCGCCAGCAGCATAGTGCGGGCGTCTTCGTGGGTGCCGGCAGCAAGCACCTTTAGGCCTGCTATATGCGCAAACAGCGGCTCCCAGCTGTGGGAATGCTGCGCCGCCAGCTGCCTGCCTGTGCCGCAGCTCATGCGTATAACCAGCGGCACGTTGAACTGGCCTCCCGACATGTGCAGCAGGGTAGCGGCATTATTCGCAATTTGGTCGAAAGCCAGCAAGCTGAAGTTGACGGTCATAATTTCCACCACAGGCCGCATGCCGTTGAGGGCCGCTCCAATGCCTGCCCCCACGAAACCCGACTCGCACAGCGGCACATCCATAATACGGTCTTCGCCAAACTCCTGAAGCAGCCCCTTGCTCACAGCAAATGCTCCGCCGTAGCGTCCTACATCCTCTCCCATCAGGAAGGCCGTTTTCTCCGTTTGCAATACCTCCCGCAAGCCCTGCTTCAGCGCTTCACGATAAGTAACTTTGATAGTGGGGCCGTTTTTCATTGCGGAGTTTCTATTTGTTGTGAGCCGGCTTTTAATTTTCCTGGTAAGGCTGAAGTCTATCCTGATCTTTTCTCTGAA
>CBFGTI010000138.1:0-14586 GCA_965651695.1 uncultured Imperialibacter sp.
AGGAGCTGGAATGATGTAGTATTTTTTGAAGTCACGCATTACGATTTCGGATTTCTAGATTTCGCATTGATGCTGCAATATACGGGCTGTGAGGTTTAATTCATGCCTATCCGAACAGAGCGATTTTAGATTTGCATAGCCGCTGTCATTTGGACAACAAAATCATTGTCAACGAGGCTTGGCAATAAATTTATTGTCACTGCTGAAATGCCGCAACCGCCGCAAAAAAAATAAAATTTTATATCCTCTATTCCGCCTTCAGCTTCATCGGGAAAAGATTTCAAGCGAAGGAACCAAATGAAATTTTACGATGAATGTTTTGTTCACGGCTTCTCTTCTGCCGCTTACAAACCTCATTTACTTTACTTTAGTTAATTTTAGGGAATTGTAACCCAGAAAATCCCATTATGTCGCAACCTGTTACCGCATACAAGCCACAGAACCACATCCGGATCGTTACCGCCGCCTCATTGTTCGACGGTCACGATGCAGCCATCAACATCATGCGCCGCATTATTCAGTCTACCGGTGTGGAGGTAATTCACCTCGGGCACAACCGCTCGGTGCAGGAGATTGTGGATTGCGCTATTCAGGAGGATGTGCAGGCCATAGCCATTACCAGCTACCAGGGCGGCCACGTGGAGTACTTCAAGTACATGTACGACCTGCTGCGGGAGAAGGGAGCGGGGCATATAAAGATATACGGCGGTGGCGGCGGCACCATTCTACCGACCGAAATTGAAGAACTACACGCTTACGGCATCAATCGTATCTACTCCCCTGACGACGGACGTTCCATGGGCCTGCAGGGCATGATCAACGACCTGGTGCAGGGCTGCGACTTCCCGATTGGCGACAACCTGAACGGGCAGATTGGCGGCCTGAAGAAAAAAGATGTGAAGTCGATTGCCCGACTGATATCAGCGGCGGAGAATTTTCCGGAGCTTGCCAAACCTGTGCTGGACCAGGTGGAGAAAGATGCAGCGCCTAGTGCCGTGCCCGTGCTTGGGATAACCGGCACAGGAGGCGCAGGTAAATCGTCGTTGGTGGATGAGCTGGTAAGGCGGTTTTTGATCGATTTCCCCGACAAACATATTGGCGTGGTGTCTGTTGACCCTTCCAAGCGAAAAACAGGTGGTGCACTGCTGGGCGACCGCATCAGGATGAATTCCATCCACAATCCCAGGGTTTACATGCGTTCGCTGGCGACCCGTCAATCGAACCTGGCTTTGTCTAAACACGTGCAGGAGGCGGTGAATATCCTGAAAGCTTCCGGGTTCGACCTGATCATACTGGAAACCTCCGGCATTGGGCAGTCCGACACCGAGATTACCGACCACTCCAACGTGGCCCTTTACGTGATGACGCCCGAATATGGTGCGGCAACACAGCTGGAAAAGATCGATATGCTCGACTTTGCCGACGTGATCGCTATCAATAAGTTCGACAAGCGCGGTGCCATGGATGCCCTTCGCGATGTGAAAAAGCAGTATAAGCGGAACCACAACCTGTGGGAGACGCCCGACGAGCAGCTACCAGTGTATGGCACTATCGCCAGCCAGTTTAACGACCCGGGCATGAATACGCTCTACCGCAAGGTGATGGATGTAGTGGCCGAGCGCACGCAGGCACCCCTGAAATCAAATTTTGCCTCGTCGGAAGAGCTTTCGGAAAAAATATTTATCATTCCTCCCAAACGCACCCGCTACCTGTCGGAAATTACCGAAACCATCCGCAACTACAACCAGTGGGCGGAAGAGCAGAAGGAGGTAGCGCAGCGGCTGTTTGGCATACGCAAAACCATTGAAACGCTGCAGGCAAGCGGGCAGGAGCAGGAGTTGAAAGAAAAACTGGAGCAGCTCTTCGAAAAAACGACGTTGGATCTTGATCCACGTAACATGAAAGCGATAGAGGAGTGGCCCGAAAAGGTGCAGCGCTACCGCGGCGATGAGTATGTGTACCAGGTGAGGGGCAAAGAGATCAAAGTGCCTACCTACACGAAATCTATTTCCCATACGAAGGTGCCAAAAATAAGCCTCCCGCGGTTTGAAGCGTGGGGCGATGTGCTTAAATGGAACCTGCAGGAAAATGTACCGGGCGAGTTTCCATACACTGCCGGGGTGTTTCCCTTCAAGCGCACGTCGGAAGATCCCACCCGCATGTTTGCCGGAGAAGGAGGGCCGGAGCGAACCAACAGGCGCTTCCATTATGTGTCGAAAGACATGCCATTCTCCCGGCTTTCCACGGCTTTCGACTCCGTTACGCTGTATGGGGAAGATCCCGATCACCGGCCTGATATCTACGGCAAAATAGGCAACTCTGGCGTAAGCATCTGCTCGCTCGACGACGCTAAGAAGCTGTACTCCGGCTTCGACCTGATAGACCCGGCTACCTCGGTTTCCATGACCATCAACGGACCGGCCGCCACTATCTGCGCCTTTTTTATGAATGCGGCAATAGACCAGAACTGCGAGAAATATATCCGTGAAAATGGACTCGAAAAGGAGGTTGAAGAAAAGATCAGGCGGCTTTATAAAGAAAAAGGAATGTCGCAGCCTGTTTATACCGGCTATGTGCCTGAGGGGAATAACGGGCTGGGGCTGATGCTGCTTGGGGTAACGGGGGACCAGGTGTTGCCCAAAGACGTGTATGAAAAAATTAAAGCCGACACGCTTTCCAAAGTAAGAGGCACCGTGCAAGCCGATATTCTGAAAGAAGACCAGGCGCAGAATACCTGCATTTTCTCCACAGAGTTTTCGCTGAAGGTAATGGGCGACGTGCAGCAGTATTTTATCGACAATAAGGTGCGCAACTTCTACTCGGTGTCCATTTCGGGCTATCACATTGCTGAAGCGGGTGCCAACCCCATTTCGCAGCTTGCATTTACGCTTTCCAATGGCTTTACTTTCGTTGAATACTATGTAAGCCGGGGCATGAACGTCGACGATTTTGCGCCAAACCTTTCGTTCTTTTTTAGCAATGGGGTAGACCCGGAGTATTCGGTAATTGGCCGTGTTGCGAGACGCATCTGGGCCAAAGCCATGAAGCTGAAATACGGCGCCAACGAGCGCTCGCAAATGCTGAAGTACCACATCCAAACGAGTGGCCGCTCGCTGCATGCGCAGGAGATCGACTTTAACGATATCCGCACCACGCTGCAGGCACTGTATGCCATTTACGACAACTGTAACTCACTGCACACCAACGCTTACGATGAGGCAATTACTACGCCCACGGAAGAGTCTGTTCGCCGGGCAATGGCTATTCAGCTGATTATCAACAAAGAGCTGGGCCTGGCTAAAAACGAAAACCCGCTTCAGGGTTCTTTTATTATCGAAGAGCTGACCGACTTGGTGGAAGAGGCCGTAATGGCCGAGTTTGACAGGATAACGGAGCGTGGCGGCGTATTGGGTGCCATGGAAACCATGTACCAGCGCAGCAAGATACAGGAGGAAAGCTTGTACTACGAAACACTGAAGCATACCGGCGAATACCCGATTATTGGTGTAAACACTTTCCTTTCGTCGAAGGGGTCGCCCACTATTATTCCGCAGGAGGTGATAAGGGCCACTCAGGAAGAAAAGGAAAACCAGATAGTGTCGCTCAACAACCTGAAAAAATTTAATGCGGACAAATCTCCCGAAAAGCTGAGAGCGCTTCAGTTGGCCGCCGTTGAAAACAGAAACGTTTTTAGCGCATTGATGGAGGCGGTAAAGTACTGCTCACTTGGCCAGATAACTCATGCGTTGTATGAAGTAGGTGGACAGTACCGGCGGAATATGTAGGGAGAGGCGTAGTTGGACTGTCTACCTACATTGCCAACCAGCGAACAAGGGAAATTGGCATCAGAAAAGTGCTGGGGTCGTCGGCCTCGGGCATACTTGTTCTGCTGTCGAAAGATTTTGTGCAGCTGCTGGTGGTGGCGAATATACTGGCATTGCCGCTAGCCTGGCTGGCACTCCATACCTGGCTGCAGCAGTACCCGTATCAAACGGCGCTCACCATCTGGCTGTTCCCGGCTATCGGTGTTTTGTTTTCGGTGCTAATTGTGCTCACCACCTGCCTGGTAACGTACAAAAAAGCACAAATGAACCCCTCGAAGGCTATAAGGTATGAGTGAAAAATACCGGAAATGGCATTGCCATCAATTATTTTTCGTTCGCCAAGAGGAGAACTTTGTGAATTAAATCTTCACTGAGGCGAAAATTTGTTGAGTTAATTTTATTGACCAGAGGCTTTATTGAGGTTATCACTCCTTTTTTCTTAGCTGTCAATAAAACACCTAGCGTACCGGTTATATTAATCCCTAGTTCTTGTGAAATTTTACGCCCTTTTGATTCATCTATTATTAACAAACAATCTTTTAATTCTACTGCCAATCCTATAGAGCTGGCCTCTCCGGGATCTAATATGTATTCTAAACCTTTATGGAAGTTGGAGGATGGGTTTGAAGTTGTTATCCATTTGGGCAATGGATCTTTAAATTCAGATTTTACAGCTTCCGTGATAACAATTCCTCCAAAAACTTTCTCGAGAAGTTCGAGTTCGCCAATTTTTGAGAGTAGGATAAGACAACTTGTATCAGACACTATAACGTTGGGCATTCTTTAAATCCTGATCAAGTTCATCCGGTGAATAATTAAATATAGAAACTCCGTAATTAGCTAGTAACTCCATAAACGTTCTTTTGGAATATCCGGCTAGTTCGGCTGCTTGTCCCAATGATAGCTTGCCCATTTCATATAATTTGGATGCAAAAACCATCTTCGCCTCCTTATCGTTTAGATCAAGAGAATTAGGAATATCTATAGTTATGGTTCTCATACCGTTAAATTAGCCATTTTATATAAAACGTGGCTTATTCTACCGAAGTTCTTCTAAAAAAATGACGGTAACTGCCGGCAGCAAACCCCATGTCAGTTATTGGTATGCGCCAATCAATCCACCGGTTTTCTAAGAGAAGAAGAATCAAACCTCCGGGGCGTCCAAGCCTCCGGTCCGCCACAAACATTCGACCCCGACATAGCCGGGGTCTTTTCATTTATAGCACTGTCCAAAAAATAATTATGCAGCAAAGTCATTCCATCTTTGCTGCAAAGTCAAGTGCACTTTGCAGCAAAGATTTTTTGTTTGTGCAGCAAAGTCTTGCCATCCATGCAGTTGGCGCTCGTTAGCTAAGGCTATTGATTACACATAAACAAAAAAGCCGGTCAATTCAGACCGGCCCACATTACTCAAACCAACCCTTTCCTACAGTACTCCACGCATTTCTGCACTTCCTTAATAGCGTCGGAGCCTTCGGGTATTTCATATTCCAGCTCGATGGTTGCCGGAAACTTGTATTTTTCACTGCTCATTAGTTGTAGCACTTCATGAATAGGCGTATCGCCTGTTCCCCACGGCAGGTTGGCTTTGCCGTTGGCAGGTGTTTGGCGGTCTTTCATGTGCATACTCAAAATTCGATCTGCTTTGGCTTTTACCATGCCAAGCGGATCGTCGTTGCCGGCTGCCACAAAGTGCCCGAAGTCGAGATTAAGGGCATTGTACTTCGACTGCTTGAGGGCGGTGTCCCACAGCGTTGGGGTTTGCTGCTCGTGCCCGTGGTAGCCCACATACACCTTGTGTTTTTTGGCCAGCTCGCCTAGCCTGAGCGTTTGCACGTCGTCGCTTGGGTGCTCCAGCGTAATGTGCGATGCCCCCAATGCTTTGGCGGCCCTCATGCCGTAGTCTACTTCGGCATCCGAGTTGTCTTTGCCAAATGCGTTTGGCTTAAAAGCATATATCTGCACGCCGGCATCGTTGTACATTTTTCTGAGTTGCGTAAACTTATCCATAGAGGCTTTCCCTCTCCACGCAGCAACTTCCTTGTTATACGCATCCATTTGCGCTCGCATGTCTGCCATCTCCTTCTGCTCATCGCCGGTTAGCTCCTCTCCTCGCCTTTGCTTCATCATTAGGCCAAAAAACTTGCGGCGGTCCAACGGGCTGTCGGGTTTGCCGGCAAAGCTTTCGGCAGGGTCGCCCATCAGCTCAATGGCGTTGATGCCGCATTCGGTTACGTATTTCAGTGTGGCTTCGGCACTTTGGTCGGGCATGCTTCTGAAGGAGTAGGTAATTACGCCAAGCTGCACGCCTTTAATGAGCGAGTTGGGTTTGTTGTAAAACTTCAAAATTCCGGGTGCGCCCATAAGCGATGGGGCAACCGCTACCCCGGCTGCAATGGTGGCGGTAGTGCCGAGGAACTTGCGGCGGGAAACATGATGCTGTTGGCTATTTTTCATTTGCGTAGGTGTTTGTGTTTAGCGGTACTTTTGCAATAGTAAGATACGCGGGTATGGCGCAAGCAGCAAGCTTCCGGAGTGGTAATAGACAATGTGTAGTTTTTACATGATGAGCGGCCGGAATATCCCGACAGCAAGGCCCTAAAAAAGAAAAGGGACCGTAAGCCCCTTCTCCCACTTCGTGTGTTTGTTGTTATTCATCCTTCAGCACATCCACCATATTGAGCCTGGCAGCCTTGAACGACCGGTACCCCATGGTAAAAACCGTGATGCCAACTGTAAGCAGCAGAGAAAAGGCCACAATCTGCCAGTCAATGTCTATCCGGTGGGCGTATGTTTCGAGCCACTGCTGCATTACGTAGTAGGTAATGCCGGCAGCCACCACAAAGGAAATGCTGAGGATGGTAAGGATTTCCTTCCCGAACAACCCGAGAATTTGGCTTACCGATGCGCCTACCACCTTTCTGATGCCTATTTCCTTGCGCTTGGCATTTGCCATATAGTCGGTGAGCCCATATAAGCCAATGGCACAAATAACCACAGCCATGAAGGCAAAAAACCTCATAACCTTGGCAAACACGTCTTCAAACCCATACTGATTGGCTATGCGCTGGTCGAAAAATTCGTATTCTATCAGCAATTCAGGATATACCTTTTCCCATGCTTCATTAATGGCGGTGATGGCAGCCGTATTGGCTTCGGCATTATCCGATGATAAAGCAACCGACATTTCGAAGAAGTAATCGGGCGAATAGTTCAGGATAACGGGCATCGCCTCTTCTTTCAGAGAATTAGCGTTAAACTCATTTACTACACCTACAATCTGCATTTTGCCGCCCCATGTGGCATGCACAAGTTTGCCGATGGCATCGTGCGGACTGGAAATGCCCATTTTCCTGATAAAGGTTTCGCTTACCACTGCCTGATAGAAATCGTCGGTGGCCACAAGGTTTCTGCCAGCCAGCAGCTTCAGCTTAAACACTTCGAGGTAATTCTCGTCTACCGACTTTTCGTTGGCCGTAAAGGTATCTTCCTCGCCCCGGTCGGGATTGTAATACTTGCTGGTGTTGTTGGTGGTTGCAAGCGGGCTTCCGAGGTTCAGGCTAATGTTGTCTATAGCCGGGTGCGACGCCAGTTCAGTTTTTAGCAACTGCTGGCGTTTTACATCCGGTTGCGGAAACACTACCGTAATGATGCGGTCTTTCCTGAAGCCCATGTCGTGGCCGCGAAAATACTCCAGCTGAAAAATCACTACCAGCGTTCCCATTATCAGGGCAATAGAAACGGCAAACTGCGAACCCACCAGCACTTTCCTTAAAGGAAACCTGCTTTGCCTGTCGATATTGGATATTTTGGTGCGGATGGCGTTTAACGGCGAAAAAGCCGAAAGTACAAATGCCGGGTAAAGACCCGCTAAAAGCGAAATGAATACGATGGATACCGTGCCAAAAACGGCCCAATCGAGCCACGCTACGTCGTACACACTTAATGGCAGATTGATCAACTCACCTGCCCATGCCAGCAGCATATCGGCCATAAGGAAGCTGATCACATGAGCAAAAAATACAACGATAAACGACTCGAGCAAAAACTGAAAGATAAGTGCGGAACGATGACCGCCCAATACTTTCCGGATACCTACTTCCTTTGCCCGCTTTACTGCCCTGGCGGTGGAAATGTTGATGAAATTGATGCTGGAAATGACGATAAGTAAAATAGCGATGGACACCGTGATACGGGTGGTGGAGGCATCGAGCGAGAGGCCGCTATAAGTACCATATTCGGTAGTATGAACTTCGGCCAATGGCTGCAGGAAAATGGAATACCTCTCAAGGTCCGAATTTTTTGCCAGCACCTGCTGTATCCCTGCCTCTATGGATGGTATGTCGGCGTTGTCGTTGATTTTAACAATACACTGGGTACCACCGTTGAGCCTCTCCCACAGTTTTCCGCCACCAAAATATGCGTTTACTCCTTCCTGTGCATCATAAGCGGCCACCATGCCAAAAGGAAAATCCGTCGCTTTCGGCAAGTCGGCATACACACCCTTTACCACCAAATCGTGCTGGTTGGCAATATTGATAACCTTGCCCACGGCACGGTCAAACTGCGTATTGATGTCGAAGTATTTTTTGGCAAGAGATGCGGAAATTACCACTGAATTGGGATCGGCAAGCGCTCCTGCTGGAGACCCTGCCAACCATTCGAAATCGAGTATCCCGAAGATATCCTGATGGGCAAAGCCTATATTCTGTTCTTTTATTTTCTTTATCCTGTCGCCTTCCAGGGGGATGTTTACCTGCGCCGACAGCATGTAAATGTTAGATATTGCTTCTATGCCGGGTACGTCGGATCGCAGCCCACCCGAAAGCGGATGCGGCACGGTAGCAAACTTCACGTCCTGATCGCCGCTTTGCCAGTGACTAACGGCCCGGTAAACCTGCTCATAGTTGCTCTGGTGCTTATCGTAACTGGTTTGCAGCTTTAGAAAAGAATAGATAGCGATAACGCAGGAGATTCCGAGCGTTAAGCCTGCCAGGCTAAGGAAAGTGAAACCGCTGTTTCGCGCAAAGTTGCGGAAGGCGGTCAAAAAGTAGTTTTTAAGCATGACTTCTTCTGATAGGAATGTTTTTGACCTGCAGCAGAAGAAATTGTGCCAAAGATGTTATGTTACTGATTAATAAATATTTACGCCATAATCCTCATTCACAATCGTTCGAATGTGTACACTAATCTTTTCCAATCGTACAGTTTACCCGCATCGAAGAGCATGAAGTGGATTATTTTTGAAGGGCTCAACCCTGAATCACACCTGCCCCATCTTCAATAGTTACTTCAATAAAACCCGGCATCTTCTGAAATTCCCTGGTATAAGCCAAACCAACTTGCTCTTTGAAGGCTTCTGCAAAATCGGTTCGCACAATATTGATGGTGCAGCCACCAAAGCCTCCGCCCATCATTCGGGCACCCGCCACCGAATGCGGATGCCTGTGAGCTTGTGCCACCAAAAAATCCAGCTCAGGGCAGCTTACCTCATACTTTTTCGAAAGCCCTTCATGCGTTGCGAACATCTTCTGCCCAAAGGCGGCTATATCCCCTTTTCTCAGGTCCTGCGCTGCCTGTTGCGCTCTTTCAATCTCGCCAACCACAAAGCTGCACCTGTCATAAACGCTATCCGGGAGTTCAGCCTTGTGCTCATCAATTTCCCCGGGGGTGAAATATCGCAGTGAAGTAGCACCCGGCTTGTATTTTTTTAAAATAGCCACACCCCTTTCGCACTCCAGCCGCCGGGTGTTGTATTCGGAGCTTGCCAGCGAATGCTTCACATGCGTATCAATTAGCAGCAGCTGATATTGACCAAGGTTAACCGGGTAATAGTCGAAAGCAAGGCTTTGGCAGTCGAGCAGCATTGCATGATTTTTCCTGCCCATTTTGCTGGCAAACATGTCCATAATGCCACATTTTACACCCACGTACTCATGCTCGGCCTGCTGGGCTATTTTTATGATATCCCATGGCTCGAGCGGCAGGTTAAATAAGTGCTGCAATGCGGTGGCAAAGCCCACCTCCAGTGCTGCCGACGACGACAGGCCGGCACCGTTGGGAATATCGCCGCCAAACACGCAGTTGACGGCAGGTATGCTGAAGCCCCGTTGCTGCAAGCCGGCTATCACTCCCGCGAAAAAGTTGATCCACGAAGGCTGAGATATCGGCACCAGCATCGAATGATTCAACAAGGCTCCCTTGCGCAGATTGGCGGCATAAAAAGAGCTTTCCGGCTGACGCGATGGCGAAACAGCAAATATAATTTCCTTATTAATTGCTGCCGGAAAAACAAAGCCATCGTTGTAGTCGGTGTGCTCACCAATCAGGTTAATGCGGCCCGGGGCTCTTACCAGCAGCGAAGGCGGGGTGCTGTATAGCTCTTTAAAGGTGTTCGTTATCGTATTTCTGTAATTTACTGGGGTTGTCATTGGCATAGCAGGGGGCAAATGATAAAAGCAGTGATGGCAAATTACAAGGAATTCGATAGACAAAACTTATTCTCGTTTATTTTGTTTATCTTTGCACCGGTTCACCGTTGACAGGCAATATTTAACTGTACCGCCTGCCGCATTCTTCTCACTGACGTCTGCCATTCAACAGGAATCTTTTTAGGACAGACAGCTGATCAGGACTCCCACAAGGCTCTTTCTCAGCCACATTATTTACAAAAAATTATTTATGACATTTGAAAATCTGGGCCTTATTGAGCCCATTCTTAAAGCCCTGAAGGCTGAAGGCTACGTAACGCCTACGCCCATTCAGGCCCAAGCCATTCCTCAGCTGCTTTCGGGCAGAGACCTGCTCGGATGCGCACAAACAGGCACCGGAAAAACCGCTGCTTTCGCTATTCCCATCATTCAATTACTGTACACTGCAAAAACCAATGTAAACGGCATTAAGGCTTTGATTCTTACGCCAACCAGGGAGCTTGCCATCCAAATTGACGAGAGTTTCGCTGCTTACGGCAAATATACCCGCCTAAGCCATACCGTGATTTTCGGGGGCGTATCGCAAAAGTCGCAGACCGATGCGCTGAGAAGGGGCGTTGACATACTTATTGCTACGCCCGGCCGGTTGCTCGACTTGATGAACCAGGGCTTCATTCGCCTCAACAGCCTGCAAATGTTTGTGCTGGATGAAGCCGACCGAATGCTCGACATGGGGTTCGTTCACGACGTGAAGCGCATCATTACCAAAATACCCGAAAAGAGGCAAACTTTGTTTTTCTCGGCCACCATGCCTACCGAAATTCAAAAGCTGTCAAATTCTATTCTTACCAATCCGGCCAGGGTGGAAGTAACCCCGGTTTCGTCTACAGCCGAAAAAATTCAGCAGGCGGTATATTTCGTAAACAAGCAAGACAAGCGGCACCTCCTTGCCCATCTGCTGGAAGATCCCGCTATCGAGTCAGCACTTGTGTTTACCCGCACCAAGCACGGAGCCGACAGGGTGGTGAAAGACCTCGACAGGTCGGGCATTACTGCGGAGGCCATTCACGGCAATAAGTCGCAGAATGCCCGGCAAAGAGCACTTTCGAACTTCAAAAACCGTAAAACGAGGGTACTGGTAGCCACCGATATCGCAGCCAGGGGAATTGACGTAGATGATCTTTCGCACGTGTTCAATTACGAGCTGCCCAACATTCCGGAGACTTACGTGCACCGAATCGGAAGAACAGGCCGTGCCGGCGCCAGCGGAAAAGCTATTTCGTTTTGCGAAGTGGAAGAGAGGCCTTACCTGAAGGATATTCAGAAGCTGATCGGGTTAACGGTGCCGGTGGTATCGGAACATCCATACGCCGGCGGAGCAATGGCAACAGAAGCTCCGGTTAAAAAAACCGCCAGCCCGTATGCAGGCGAAAGATCGGGGCCATCGTTCAAGAAAAGGTGGAACGCCAACGGAAGATCTCAAGCGCCAGCCAGAACAGAAAGACCGGGCAACCGGCAAGCAGGCAATGCAGGCCGGTCGTATAGCCGGTAAAGCGATCAGAAACAATTTTAAGGAAAGGCAGCAGACGATGTTCTGCTGCCTTTTTTTATGGACAGGCAACCTTCCGGGTGGTTTTGGTGGTACTCTATGTAAACTCACCTGGAAAACCATACCGAATCGTGAAACTCTTACTCAAAGCTGCTTTGGCAGGCTTTATTTTTTTAGCTGAAACGCTGAATGCGCAAACCACCATTACGCTCAATCCGGCCAAAGACAATACACTTTATCAAAGCGCAGGCGGCACGCTGTCGAACGGAAAAGGCGACGGGCTTTTTACCGGCAAAACCAACAGCAATCTCATTAGAAGGGCATTGCTGCAGTTCGACGTAGCGGGCAACCTTCCCGCCAACGCTACCATCACGGACGTTACGCTTACACTGGTAGTAAACAAAACGCCTCCTGGCGCTGCAGCTACCAACCAGAGCCTGCACACGCTTGCCGAAGCATGGGGCGAGGGCGCTTCCAATGCCGGTGGCCAGGAAGGCGGCGGAACAACCGCTCAAACAGGCGATGCAACCTGGCTGCATACCTTCTACAACACGGCTACGTGGAGTGTTGCCGGCGGCGATTTCACCACACAGTCGTCGGCAAGCACGGCTGTTTCCGGCAACGGCACTTATACCTGGAGCACCGCACAAATGGCCGCAGATGTACAAAGCTGGCTCACCAACGCTTCTGCCAACCATGGCTGGATAGTAATTGGCACTGAAACAACCACTAAAACTGCCAGGAGGATTGTAAGCCGCGAAAGCACCTCGGCTGCGTCGCGGCCAAAGCTGTCGATCACCTATACAGTGCCCGCTTGCAGCGAACCTGTGGCAGTTGCACTTGCAACTTCAGCGTCGAGCATCTGTGCAGGTACCCAGGTTACGCTTACCACCACCGGCGATTTAAACGGCGCAACCGAGTGGCACCTCTATTCCGGCTCCTGTGGCGGCACACCCGTTGCGTCCAACAGTTCCGGGGTATTCGAAGTAAGTCCTGCCAGCCCCACCACCTACTTTGTGAGAGGTGAGGGAGGCTGCGCTACGGCGTCAGGTTGTGCAGAGGTAGCTGTTTCAGTAACAGCAGTCGACAATGCTTCTTTCAGCTATGCGAGCCAAAGCTTTTGCCAATTAGACAGCGATCCCACGCCGGCGATTACCGGCACGGCAGGGGGCTCCTTCAGCGGTTCGCCCGAGGGGTTGGCTATCAATGCCGCTACCGGCCAAATCGATGTATCGGCCAGCACCCCGGGTGTTGCCTATGCGGTCACCTACACTACACCAGGGCCTGCCTGCCCCGCCTCGCTGTCCACCTCTATTACAATCCTTACCGAATACAATGAAAATGCAACGAAGAGTATTTGCGACGGCACAAGCTTTACTTTTGGCACAAAAACGCTGACGGCGGCAGGCGAATATTCCGAAGTGTTTCAGTCTAAAAGCGGCTGCGATTCTACGGTACTGCTTAATCTGAAGGTTCTGGCAGCGTATGATGTTACTGCAGCGGCGTCGGTGTGCAGTGGCGGCAGCTATTCTTTTGGTCACCTCTCGTTAGCTGAAGCGGGTGAGTATACCAATACTTTTCAATCGGTCCATGGTTGCGATTCTACTGTGCGGCTTACCCTTTCGGTGCTGCCCGTGCAGACCTCGGCGAGCGAAGCTTCCATCTGCAGCGGTTCGAGCTACTCTTTCGGCTCCCGCAGTCTCACAGTGGCAGGGGAGTATACCGAAGTATTTGCCTCCAAAAATGGCTGCGACTCTACCGTTGTGCTCAAGCTAACGGTTTACCCGGCACAATTCCACTGCCACGGCTACCGTTTGCCCGGGCGAAAGCTACCTGTTTGGTACCCAAATCTTAACGGAAGGAGGCAGCTATGTAGAAAAGTTTATGTCGGTGCAAGGGTGCGACTCCACCGTACGCTTTCGCTCACAGTTAATTCGCCTGATGTTTCGGTGAACCAATCGGGCGGCATGGCTCATAGCCTCTGCCTCACAAGGGGAGTTTCAATGGATTGATTGCGAAAACGGCAACGAATTAATCTCCGGCGAAAACGGTCAAACTTTTGCACCGGCAACAAGTGGGCACTACGCGGTTGAGGTCTCAGAAAATGGTTGCACGGCCATATCAGAATGCTTTAACGTGGTGGTGTCGGGCCTCGCACAAAATAGCTTTGGCTCAACCGTTACCGTGTACCCCAATCCTGCCGCGCATTTGGTTACCATAGACCTTGAAAAAGAATACCGGGAGGTAACGGTAGCGGTGTTTGATTTGAAAGGGACAATGCTGCTCGATTTATTTTTTAACAACACCAGGGAAGTGCCAGTGCAGTTAGCCGGTTTTGCGGCTGGGCTTTACCTGATAAGCATACGGTCGGAGAACCGGTCAGTTACCGCGAGAATGGTAGTTGAATAAAAAACAAAACCGCCCCTTGTTTGGAGAGGCGGTTGCTACATTGATAAGCGGTTTTAGATATTTTTTTTCGATTGGGTTTTCTGTCTTGTGCTTAGAAATCAAATTTTTGGTCTTTTACAACTGTGTTGTTGTACGAAACAGTTACCCTAACACCCTCACCCTTTAACTGGCTGAGGTCGTATACGCGGGTCAGGAACTCAGCGGCCTTCACGTCTTCTTTGAAAAGCAGCTCATTTTCAGCTCCAAAAATTGACACTGAAAGAGGCGACTTCAGTGAAGCGCTTGATCTGAGCACCATTTTTCTTGAGCCCGCATCGCTTGTAAGTGCTACACTCTGACCCAGGTTATCCACTTCTGCTACGTGGTGGATGGT
>CBFGTI010000139.1:0-14568 GCA_965651695.1 uncultured Imperialibacter sp.
ACGCCGGGGTAAATGGTGATGCCCTTTGCGAACATGTGATCGTGAAAATGATCGAAGCCTTGCGGAAGCCTTCCGTCGAGGTTGATAGCCATAAGTATTTTCGACTGCTGCTCTGCCGGCAGAAAAAAACTAAAGCCGAGCGTTTTCATTCCTTCGTACAACACCGTCCAGTTTTGCTGGTAGCGCAGCCAGCGCTTTGCTACCGTTTCGGCCAGTGTTTCTTGTATGGCGGCTGCAAAGGCATAGCAAATCTGCACCGGCGGCGTAAACCGCAGCTGGTTTTTTTGCTGCAGGTATTGCCACTGCTTGTGCAGGTTGAAATAGTAGCTGTTGGCTTTGCCTTCTATTTCCGGCAGGCATTCTTTGTGAAACACCACGAACGAAAGCCCCGCCATGCCATGGATGCATTTGTTGGAAGAGGCTGAGAGGTAATGGATTTTTGTTGTAGCGAGGTCAATCGGGTAGCCGCCATAGGAGCTCATGGCATCCACTATCAGCCTGACGCCGGCTGCCTCGCAAATTGCTGCCAGCTTTTCCAGCGGGTTCATCATGCCGGTGGAAGTTTCGTGGTGGATCATGGCGAGATGCGTAAACTCTCCACTTTTCAATTTCGCCTCTACCGCCGAAACATCGGGGTAGTCGCCGTAGTTGTGAATAGTTTCGTAAGGCAACGCATTGGTCTTGCATATTTCGGCCATGCGATAGCCGTAGGCGCCGTTGGTGACAATGAGTGCCTTTTTATCTGCACCCAGGGCCGAAGTGAGCATGGCTTCCACTGCACCTGTGCCGCTGGCACCAAACAGGCATGCTTCGTACTGGCCGCCGCCGTTGCCAATCTCAATCAACCCACGGCATATCTCCTGCATCAGGTTGCCAAACTCGTTTTCCCTCGGGCAAATGTCGTTTACCAGCAGGGCCTCCTTTACCGCATCTGAAGTAGTGCCCGGCCCCGGGTTGAGCAGTATTTTTCTGTCGATGGATTTAGAGATCAGGCTTTTCGTCATTTGCCGGGAGCATTTAAAAAACTAATAAAATCCTTCTTGTTGTCTACCGGCGCTATGGTTGGCCGCCCCAGGTCGTCTCTTGAGCCACCCCTGGTCATTACCTCCAGCAGCACTGGCCCGGCGGTTGCCATAAATGCCGGCAACACCTGCTCCAGCTCGTGCCTGCTTTCAGCCCTCAATACACGTGTGTAGCCACAGCCAAGGGCTATTTTGCCAAAGTCGACCTTGTATCCAACGGTGGGCTGCCCTCCCACCGACTCGTGGCTGCCATTGTTGATAAGCACGTGCCTGAAATTAGCCGGCTGCAAATCGGCTACAATCGCCAGCGAGCCCAAATGCATCAGCATAGCGCCGTCGCCATCTATACAATAAACGTTTCTGCCCGGCTTCTGCATGGCAATACCCGCCGCAATTTGCGAGGCGTGCCCCATGCAGCCCACGGTAAGAAAGTCGCGCTGGTGCCCCTGCCCCTGCTTTGCCCGCAGCTCAAACACCTCCCGCGAGGTTTTGCCTGTGGTAGACACCACCACATCCTCTTCCCCCATGGCGTTCAGCAGAACCTCCAGCGCTTCTTCCCGCATTAGCGCATACGCTGCCTGTGCGGGTTTGCTCTTCAGCTTGTAGGGCTCAAAAGTACCGGCCTGCACCAGCAAGGCATACGGGGCCGACTTCGCTTTCATGTACTCAAAAGCCACACTTAATTGTTCAGCTGCTTCGCTTTCGCCGTCAGCCAGAATGCAATAGGGCACCTCCAGCGCCTGCAGCAGGGCTTCGTTAACCCGGCCCTGTTTTACATGCTGGGGCTCGTCTTTTTTGCCGGGTTCGCCTCTCCACCCTATCATCAGCAGCATGGGTATGGAGTAAACCTCGGGGTCGACCAGCGAGGTAAGCGGATTGATGATGTTGCCAAACCCGGAGTTTTGCATGTAAACCAGCGGTATTTGGCCCGTGGCCAGGTGATAGCCCGCGGCCAGCGCCAAAGCCCCGCCTTCGTTGGCCGCTATTATATCTTTGCCCTGGTCGAAAGCATAGGCACAAAAGTCTTTTAGCAGCGAGTCGGGCACGCCGGTGGTAAAGCCAATTCCGTTGGTTTTGAGCAACTCGTAAAAGGAAGCGGGATTGAGCATTAAAATGGGGGGAATTTAATGGGGTAAAATTTCGAGTATATCCTTTATAGGCATACACAGGGCATCGGCTTCGAGAGAGCGCTTGTGCTGCAATATGGTTACCGCCGTTTGGCGCATGGCAGGGAAAGCACTCCTGAGCAGGTGGTTGGCATAAATAACAATGCTGAACCCCGCTGCATGGAGCTCCTCTTCGGTGAACTGGTTGTACGACGAAGGCACCGAAATTACCGGCACCTTAAACTCAAACTTTGCGTACTCTTTCATAAACTCCATAATCTCCTTGCCGTCTTTAAAGCGGCTGTGGATCATAATACCGTCGGCACCGGCCTCTATGTACGCCTTGGCCCTTTTTAACGCATCGGCCATTCCGGCATTGGCAATAAGGCTTTCGATACGGGCAAAAATCATGAACTCCTGCGTTACCTGCGCCTTCTTCCCTGCCGATATTTTGGCACAAAAAGCATCGACATCGTCCAGCTGCTGGCTTACTTCGGTGCCAAACAGTGAGTTCCGCTTCAAGCCCGATTTATCTTCGATCACCACTGCCGATACGCCGAGGCGTTCCATATTTTTTACCAGCATGGGGAAATGCTCAACCTGGCCGCCCGTGTCGCCATCAAGTATAATAGGCTTGGTGGTTACGTCCAGGATATCGTTGATGGTTTGAATGCGTGAGGTGCGGTCTACGTATTCGGTGTCCGGCTTGCCCTTGGCAGTAGAGTCGGTAAGGCTGCTTACCCATATGGCGTCAAACTCCCTTATTTCACCCTCTGCTTCAAACTTTGTTTCCTCCACTATCAGCCCCGAAATACCGTTGTGCGCCTCCAGCACCCGAACGATTGGCTTGGCATCGATGAGCCGGCGCAACAACCGCCTGCGGATATCGGGCGTGGTGCCGATCTCTTTTAGCGCATTGCGCAGGCCGGTGGAGGAAATGCCCTGGGTATACTCCGGCTCCACCAGTTGGCCGCCCCACTCCTCCAGCAGCTTAATCACCTTGTCTCTCACGTGCTTCTGTGGCCCCACCCGCCAATCGGTGCCATGCACTACAAAATCGGGCCGAAGGGCCCTGAGATTAGCCTCATAGTCAAGCTCCAGCTGCGGCACCACCTCTTTCACCCCCTTGATGTTTTCAAGTATTTTTTTTCTCTCCTCGTAAGAAAGGAAAGGCATCCGGCTGTATTTGGTTACGGCCTCGTCCGACAGCAGCCCCACGGTCACTTCCCCCAGCTCCCTGGCTTTTTCAATAATGTTAATATGGCCATGGTGGATCAAGTCGGTGCCCATCCCAACATAAACTTTCTTCATCAAAAAGTGGTTTAGTTCTAACTCGATGCGAAATTAAGGCTTCTATCCGATAACTTGCAGAAAGTTTTTATTCTGAAAAAATATACATGTTGAATCGAATTACCACTGCCGTCATTATGGCGGCGGGGCGCGGTACCAGGCTTTGGCCTTACACAGAGGAAATTCCCAAATGTTTTGTAGAAGTGGGTGGACAAACGTTGATTGAACGTTCAATCGAAATACTGCAAAAAAATGGCATAGACCAGATTATCGTGGGCTGCGGACATAAGGACGAGCAATTTCATCGCATTAAAAATGTTTATGGCCTCACTCTTTACAAAAATGATGACTTTGCCACCACCGATAGTTTGTACACAATGGTTTTAGCCGAACCTTTGGTTACTTCTTCCTTCCTCCTGCTCGAGTCGGACCTGCTTTATTCTCCGGAGGCCATCAAAATCCTTCTTGAGGCTGAAGAAAAAAACGTGGTACTGGCAAGTGGATTTACTTTTTCGAACGACGAAGTTTACGTTGAAGCCGACGCCAACGGGCAGTTAGTTAATATGACAAAAGACGCTGCCGCCCGGGAAGGCGCTTTCGGAGAATTGGTGGGCATATGCAAAATCTCTCATGCCTTGCTTGCAGACCTGGCCCGGTTAGTGAAATCCGACCCGGCATGGCAGAAGCAAAAATATGAAGAGGGGCTGGTGAAGATGGCCGAAAAACATGCCATAAGAGTAGCACTGGCAAAGGACCTTGTTTGGTGCGAAATCGACGACGATGAACATTTGAAAAGGGCGAAAGAAGTCATCTACCCGAAGATTGAGCAGGAAGTAAAAGCAGGTGGTTGAACTGTCGGTCCCGTTTTGCATCAATGAGGTAAATTACCAATTAAAATTTTTTCAGTAGTGAGTATTCTATCAAACAGGCTTTTTAGAATCTTTCTTATCCTTTGGCTTATCCGGCTCATTATATCGTCGGCCCTTTTTATAGTCGAGAGTGGAAGCCTTTTCCAATCTCCGTTGAGTTCCTTTCTGTTTGCCCAAATGTGGCAAACGGGAGAGCTTGCGCTTATCTTCCTGGCCTTTCACCTGCTCGGGAAATTCGAAAACACAAGGATCATGGTTTTCTCACTGCTCTACGTGCTGGTGGCAGGCTTCATCATATGGGCCATTGCCGATCCTATAGTGGTGGCGCTGGCCGGCGATCATCTAACTCCCAGCCTTTTGGCGCATTTTGCCGGCCCTCAAATATTCTTGTCCGACGAGCTTTGGCTGCCAATAGTTGCCAACTATGAAATTGCTGTAGCCGGCCTGCTGGGCATTATCGCTTTCGTTTACTTAATATATGTGCTGGTGAGGGCCGCCTACAGAAACCCTGTGGCGCTAACCGAGAAACAAAAAATCTATCTTCCCGCTTTTTCAGTGGCGCTGCTGCTGATTCCGTTTTTGGTAGAGTCGCGGTTTCTGGCTTTCCCTCCGGAAGCAATTTTTACAAGAAATGCGCTGGGGTGGGATAAGTTTCAGGCTAAAAAGGACGACATTGAGAACTTGAGGCAGTTTCTGGATCCCCAGAATTCTTACCAATGGCAGTCGGATGATTTCCCCGTGGTTTGTTCCAACGTCTTTCAGGCTTCAGACTCACTGCCCCGCCCCAATATAATTTTGCTGGTGATCGAGTCTTTCAGGGCCCGGGAAACACGTTTGTACAATCCCCGGTTTGGCACTATGGAGTTGCCCGGGTTAGAGTCGTTCGCCAGCCGCGGCATTATCTTTCCGTCGCTGATTTCCAATGGCTTCCCAAGTACCGAAGGATTTACTTCTCTTACCATGGGCATCTGGCCTCATGCCAAAGACCGGATTGTGATCAATCACAAAGACAAAACTTTCTTCAGCCTGGCACAACGATTGGAATCCTACGGCTATAGCACCTTCAGAATAGAAGATTACCCGGATTATGAAGAAGAAGGCCACTGGATAAAAGATACCTACCATAAGCATGTGACGTTTGCAGATAAAGGCCTGTTTCCTTCAGAGGGAAATATGTTTACGGCGATGGAAAATATTATTGATTCCCTTGGCACCAGCTCGCCCGGCAATCCGTACTTCATTCATCTCAAAACACGAAACCCGCATTACCCTTACGAAATTAGTGATGAGGAAAAGCAAACGTTTTATACGATAGGGGAGCCACGGGAAAACTACCCGGTGAGCATGCAAAAAATAGACTTGCAGGTGCGGGAGTTTTACGAGTTCCTTCTCCAAAGAGACCTTCTGAAAAATACAGTGGTGATAATTACCGGAGACCACGCCAATTATCTCGACAAGATGCATGCGACGAGTCTCCCCACCGACGAAACGGTATGGTCCGGAGCGGTAATAGCGGGGAATGAAGCGCTCATCGGCCGGCCCGATACCGTGACTGCTCATGCCAGCCATGTAGACATTACTTCTACCGTTCTGCGCCTGGCTAACGACAATGAACCAAAAATGGCTCTTGGCAGAAACCTGCTCGACCGAACGCTTGATGCACATGCAGTAGCTGTGGCAATAAGGCCGGCAGGTGTGCGGCTGGACTACAATGGGTACACTTACATTGTCGACAGGCGGCACCCGTCTCAGTACATATCGTACCCGGCGTTTGGCGGCATAATGAGGTACACAGAAAACGAGCAGCCGCCTTTCGCCCCGGAACACCTGCTAAACCTGGTAGATACGTGGACATACCTTATTGAAGAGAACAGGGTTTACCATCCGCGGCTTAGCTTTTAATTGGCGGGCCGAGCACGGGAAGTTCATTTTTTTGACCAAAAACCTGTTGTTGTGTTTCTTACTGCATCGCTACCAATATAGCCATATACAAACTCCAGGTAGCCTTGCACATTCGCTGGCACTTTGGTAGGCCGGCCTAAAAACTCCGTGTTCTTCAGCGGAAAGATCAGCCCCCTCGGAATTTCCTGCATCTCGTTCGCATACTGCGCTTTCTCTGTCGACTGCAAACGGCCGGCGGTATCCCGGTAGAAGTAGATATCAGCGTCGAACCCCTTAAAGCTGATATAAAGCTTGGGGCCGTTGTGCCGGAAGGAGGTGTCGTACATGGTAAAACCTGCGGGCAACTTATGCCGTGCTTCCCATATTTTCAAAAAATCCTTTTCCTCAACACCAAAATCTACGTCGATGTCGTGCGGAAGAATGTCGTTTTCCCTGTAAAAGCCCAGCAACGTACCAAAGTCGACCCAGTAGTCGACCTGAAGCTTCTGCAAGTAGTCGTTTACTTCTGTAAAAAAGTGCCGGAGAATCTGGAGTTTTCTTGCCCGATAGCCTCCTGGCAATGCGTAAAAGTAGACGTGGATAAACCGCTGAATATATTGGTAGATACGGGAAAGGTTCATATTATCGCAGCAAATTAAAAAAACAGTTGAATTTCGAGCACCATCCTGTAGACGTAGTTTATACCTGGGTAAACGGTGGCGACCCGGCCTACCTCGCCGAATGCCAAAAGTATGCAAAGAAACCCATTGATCTGAATCCGGAGAGGTACCGCGACGAATACCAGCTGCTGAAGTACAGCCTGCGCTCATTGGAAATGTTTGTGCCATGGGTGCGCGATGTTTACCTGTTTACCAAAAGGCCGCAAGTACCCGACTGGCTCAACACAGCTCACCCCAGGCTCAAGATCGTGCACCACGACGAGGTGATTGATACAAGGTACCTGCCCACTTTCAACCCCAACACAATCGAAAGCTGCCTGCACATGATACCTGGGCTGTCGGAGCAGTTTCTGTATGTAAACGACGATTTTCTCTTTGGCCGCGAAACTGCCATTACAGATTTTGTTTCGCCAGAAGGAGTAATTAATATTTTTGGAACGCTGGCCGGCGAAAACCTGAAATTCAGAGTGCACGACAGCAAAAACGACATTATAGGGCTTGGCCTTGTAGAGCACTGCCCGCTTTATATTGATAAGAAAGATTGGGAAGCAGCCACCATGCTGTACCCGCAAAAAATGGTTGAAACACGTACTCATCGTTTTCGGGAGCCCGACGACCTGATGATGTACAAGCTATACAGGTATTATATGCTGAGGTTTCAAAAACAGCGTAGCCGGTCGGTAAAGCTTTGGGAGCTGAACAAAATTCACAAGTTTCATAAAATAACGAATGGGCTTGCTGGCCAGAAAAAAGGCCTGAGTAAAATAGAAAAGCTGAAGCCCAAGTTCTACTGCCTCAACGACGACCAGCGCGACAATCCAAATCCGGAGGTGGTAAAGGTAGTGAGGGAGTTTCTACAAAGTTATTATCCAGAACCTTCTACTTTTGAAAAACCGTAAAACCGTGTTATCCGATCATTTGTATTTACTTTCGTTCTGTTTTTGTCAACTTCCCCGATGCGGATCATCAGACTTTTAATAAAATCCTCCCTGCTGCTGTTCATCGTAGCGTGCCTATCAAGTGTCTTCACCGGGCTGTGTTCTACTATGGTTATCAAGTCCATACATCAGGCAGTTCAGTCTTCTACACTTCACCTCCCTTCGTTCCTGAAAGAATTCCTTGTTTTTTGGGTGGCTTATGGAGCTTTTTCTATTGTGGCTTCGTATTCTGTTTCCCTGCTGACACAGAACATCATTCACAATTTGAGGGTAACCCTCACAAAAAAGGTGCTGAGCGCTTCGTTCGAAACCATTGAAGCAAACCAATCCAAATTGCTGCCGATTCTTACGGAAGACATCAACGTTATATCTTACTCTATCGATCGCCTGCCCGGGGTTACCACCGGTCTAGCCACTGTTATCGGCATTCTTGCATATATGATCTGGTATTCGCCGGTATTGTCGCTTGCTACCTTTGTGCTATTCCTGCTGGTTTTTCTTTTTACGCAAATCACCCTGCCTTATGTAAGAAAGTATGCCGATGCGGCCAGAACCTACCTTAACAAGATCTACAAGCAGTTCGAGGGCCTGGTTTATGGAATAAAAGAACTGACACTGAATTCTTCGTTTCACAATTCTTACCTCGAAAAGGAGATTATTCCGACCAGCAAAATCCAGAACCGGTACTACCTGAAGCAAAACGTTGTTTCGGCTGTAACCAACCGCTCTACTGACATGATCCTGCTGTTGGGAATGGGAATGCTCATCGTGGTCATCTTCAATACCGGCTTTATCTCGCTGGAATCGTTTGGCGAATACCTGATGCTGGTGCTTTTTACATTGGCCCCGTTGTCTACGGCATCAGGCTTTTTAAGCAGCATCAAGCGAATAGAAGTAGCACTTGATCACATAGACAAAGCCGGCGTGGATTTGGAAGTTCCTTCTGTTGTTAACCAAAAACTTTCCCCGGTAGAAACGTCAATTTCCGAGCCCATCCTTACCCTAAAAAATGTCTCCCACGAGTATTACCACTCCGAAGAAGATGAACACTTTGAACTTGGGCCTGTCGAGTTAAGCATAGAGGCAAACGAGGTCGTATTTATTGTGGGTGGAAATGGTAGCGGAAAAACCACGCTGGCAAAAATCATGATCGGATTGTACCAACCGCTAAGGGGAGAGGTTTTATACAAAGGCGAGGCAGTTACTCCTGCTACATTGGTCGACTTCAGGGATCGTTTTGCCGCCTATTTTGTGGACTCCTACCTCTTCGACCACCTCCTGCATATCGATAATGACGTATTGATACAAAAAGGCAACGAACTGATTGATCTGCTCGAATTGACAAAGAAAGTCAGCATTGTGAACGGTCGGTTCTCCACCCGCAATCTTTCAGAGGGCCAGAAAAAAAGAATGGCCCTGCTGGTGGCTATTCTGGAAGACAAAGAGATTTATTTATTTGACGAGTGGGCGGCCAACCAGGACCCGCATTTTAAGAAGATATTCTATGAAAAGATTCTGCCTATGATGAAGCGCGAAGGGAAAACCGTCGTGGCAATTACACATGACGATCAGTATTTTCATTGCGCCGACAGAGTAGTGAAGATAGTTGACGGTAAAATTGTTACTTCTTGATGTTGCTGAGATAAACTTGAAACTCCCGGGCAAAAATATTATCGTTACCGCCGCAGACCGCAAGTATTTTCGTTGCATGTACCAGCTGATTCTCAGCTACCTGCACCAGAAAGAATACCGCAACAGCAACCTCATTTTGTATAACCTGGGCTTGGACGAGAGCCAAATTGATTTGCTGCGAAAAGATTTTTTATCTAAACAGCCACAAATAACACTTATCAAATTTGATTTCAGCAAGTACCCTGCTTTTGTCGGCGACGAACTGAAAATATACGCATGGAAGCCGCAGATTATTTTAGAAGTGCTTGATAAGGAGAAGGGCAACATCTTATGGTTGGACAGCGCAAATATTATTCTGAAGCCTCTTACGAGAATTTGGCAGGAGCTGACAACGCACCATGTTTATGCTCCGGTGAGTGGCTCGGGCGGCCTGTCCGAATGGACCTTTGACAAAACACTAGAATACTTGAATGTGCCTGCCAGCTGGCATACATACCGCAACAGGGCAGGTAATTTATGCGGTTTTGGCCACGGAAATGAAACCATGAAACGGCTTGTAGAAGATTGGGCCCGCCTTTGCCTTGAGTATGAGTGCATTCAGCCCGAAGGGGCCAATCGTGCCAATCACCGCTGGGACCAGTCGATACTCAGCATACTGCTTTATAAAGCTCAGCAAAACGATGGCCTGCATCTGACCTGCGATGAGGTAAACATCAGTTCCGCCCGTCCGATATCGGAAATAAGCGTCAGAAATATTCTTGCGCCTAATACTCCTCTGTTTTATGGTAAGGCCACAATAGGGTATTTCAGGGTTTTGCGATTGGCCGACATCTTAATCAACAGACTTAAATTATACTGAGTTGTGCTATACATCCTTCTGCTCCTCCTGTTTGTAATTGTGTCCGCCGTGGCAGTCCGCAATTATTTATCGGGCAAAAAGCTGATCCGTGACTGGCTGTATTTTACCAAACTCAACAGCAAGCCACTACAGCATTGGGACGATTTCTCTAGCGCAAACCCGCACAAATCAGATATCATTGTCTCCCTCACCACTATCCCGAGCCGTATTTCCGAGATAGAGCCAACCCTGAAAAGCCTGCTCGCCCAAAAATGGACGCCGGCAAAAATACATTTATACCTGCCCAAATTTTCGCAGCGGGAGAATACCGTTTACCAGATACCTGAAAGTCTTCACTCACTTAAGAATCTAGCCATTATAGAACCTGACACCGATTGGGGTCCAGCTACCAAATTTATTCCTGCTATTGAAAACCTGGCACCGAATCAAAAAATACTGGTAGTTGACGACGACAACATCTACCCCGACACCTACGTGCAGGAGTTTGCAGAGGCTGCTGCCGCACACCCCGACGTGA
Source organism: uncultured Imperialibacter sp. (assembly GCA_965651695.1). GTDB lineage: Bacteria > Bacteroidota > Bacteroidia > Cytophagales > Cyclobacteriaceae > Imperialibacter. Next base: position 10,795 of record CBFGTI010000139.1, read on the forward strand.
TACTGACGGCCAGCGGCTGGCGGGTTCCAGCCGACCTGATCGATAAACCAACAACGCTGCTGTCCAACATCCGGAAAACGCCGCCAACACCTGTAGCTTCCACACGGGTGAGCAAGCTCTATCCGGTGGATATAGTGCAGGGCTATGCGGGCTTCCTCATCAAACCCCGCTTTTTCGATATACAATGGCTGAAAGATTACAGCGCTGCACCGACGGCTGCCAGGTTTGTCGACGACGTATGGATAAGTGCACATGCCCTGGTTCCAAAATTTGTGTTCCCCATGCGCAGGTTTTGTTTCACGCTGTTCTGGAAGCAGAAGTTCTACAAGGCCACGAGCCTGGCAAAAATCAATAACCATGGAAGGCAGCATAATGCCCAAAGAAATAATTCCGTTATGCTCCGGCACTTCAAACACAAATGGCAATAGCAACAACAGCCTGAAGCGGCTATTTAAAAAAGGACCTTAGCCAGCTAAAAACCCCTTTTTTAGATAATGTCATAACATCTTTCCCATGAAGGTTTTGCTTCAGATGGTCGGAGTAAGTCCGCAGGTATGGCAACAATAGTTCATCTTCGCCATTAAGAATACCTTCTATTGTATGATGAGCAAAATGGATGAAGATGATGGGATACGCACTCTGAATCACAACATCGGAGCCTTTTATACTTCTGGGAGATTCCATAATGTTCCAGTTGGCCACATTACAGCCGCGGTGACGCAATATTTTGACATTTTCAAACAATACCGGAACCAAATCAAGGTAACGCTGATCGTCATAAAGTCCGGTCGGTTTATTCTTTTCACATCGGAAGACGCATGCGTTGGCCCACCACTCCAATGCCGGTACAGCATTTCTATTTACTCCAACAAACCCTGCGTTGAAAATGCCGTGCGTAAAGTTTCTATAGAAATCATTAGCGTCTCGACCAGGAAGAGAACACCGCCAATGCGGCGTGAGCAGTACATTGTGATCATCGAGCTCTTCGAACAAGAATGTAGGGTCTTCAAAAAAATACAGATCGCTATCCAAAAAAATCACTTTTTCGCAGCCTGACCTGAGTAACTTCCCTATCAGCACAGGCTTCATTGACCACCTGTATTTGTCGGTATTTTGCCGGTAGTATTTGGCCCTGATTTGCGCTTCCAGCGGTTCACTTGCCAGGTCATCAGGTGTTAGCACCTCAATACCAGCATCGGGAGCATCCGCACCTCCATCAACTACGTATACCACAAACCGGCTTTCTACTCCAAATTTCTGAATAGACTGAAACAAGGTCGTAGCATAAGGTAGGTGGCTTTTGGTGATGATGGTACAAAAGGCATTCATTTAAAATGCAGGTTTGGTGAAATTAATAGCGCATGGCTGCTGCAAAGAAAATAAATGAAACGCGGTTTTGGCCAGCTGCCGAATTCGAAATATCACTTTATTTTTTAAATAGTTAGTAAACTATACCCTTTCTTTACATTTGCATTCAACAGTGCTTTAAAATGATAATTTACACTCAATATTTACGATTCACCGTTCTCAATAATGATTTCTTTTAATCGATTTCTAGCCACTCTAGCTTTTTTTCTCCTATTTTCAACTTTTAATGCCTACTCGCAAGTAGCTGTACCCGGCAGCTATTTCTCTAACTACACTTACCTGTTGAAAATAAAAAATCCGGACCTCAGCGATTTCTCTTACAACAGCAGCGTCTACTACAAACTCGACACGGCCGACTGGCAGCTATGGCCTCAGTTTTTTTACGACCAGCCCGTGCAGGACCGCATTGTCTTTTTCGACCCGCTCACTAAGCTTTCGTTCAACTCGGGCTACCCACGAAGCTTTAACGACGGCCCCGTGTGGAAAGGAAAAGGGCTTACGCTCGAGACAAATACCGGCATACAGGGCAGCAAAGGGATTTTCTTTTTTAGCCTCGCACCTTCTGTTTATTACTCCCAAAATTTGAGTTTCCCTTTAGCCGACATCCAGCCTACATTTAATCCATACAACTACCAGTTTGCTACCTATGGCTATATCGATTGGGTGCAGCGCTACGGCGACAGCGGTTTTGTTAAGCTCAATGCCGGACAAAGCGAAGTGAGGCTTATAGGTAAAAACAAACTTACCCTCGGCGTTGGCACTCAAAATATCTCCTGGGGCCCTGCGGTGTTTAATCCGATTTTGATGAGCAAAAATGCCCCGGGGTTTCTACACGCAGATGGGGGGCTTTATTCGCCTGTACCAATAAAGATCAGAAACATTGACCTGGGAAAGCTGGGCGGCAGGTTCTATATGGGTGTGCTGCAACGGTCGGCTTACCACAACAACAACTCCGAACACAAGCACAGGTACATGACAGGCTTTAGCGCTACCTACCAGCCGCCGGCAGTTGACGGACTTAAACTGGGCATCAACCGCATTGTGTACAAAAGCATGGAATACCTGGATTACGACGATTTGATTGCTTCCGTATACAGGTATGGAGAAGGGCCTGACACAATACCAAATGATTATTTTGACCAGATGGCTTCAGGCAGCATTGAATATCTATTGAAAGAAGTAGGGCTGCGGATGTATACGGAAGTAGCCTTGAACGACTTCAACGGCGAAATAAGAGACGTGCTTGTAGACTTTGGACATAGCTTTGCTTACACGCTGGGGATGCAAAAAACGTTTGAGCTTGCCAGCAAAAGAGAGCTGCTGTTTACCTACGAGCACACCAACCTCTCCCGCACAAAGAGCTACGTTTACCGACCGACACCACCGTACTATACACATTTTTTTGCCAAAGATGGCTATACCCACGATGGTCAGCTGCTGGGGGCTGGCATAGGCCCTGGTTCTATTTCAGACAACCTCGCGCTGGACTGGTACAGTACCAATGGTTTAGTTGGAATTAATTTGCAGCGAATTGCAGCGGACGTTGATTTCTTTTTGGCGAATTATGGTTTCCCGGTAATTCCCGACATCGACTTCTCCAACAAAAACCTGCAGGAGAACGAATACAGCATCGGCATGAATTATGCTAGGTTTACCGAGCACTGGATGCTGGGGGTTGATTTCACTTTCAGCTACAGGTTTAACCAGTACTACATTTACAGAAATGATAAAATAAATTTGGGAGCAGGCTTTACACTACAGTACTTTCTTCAGAACAATTAAAAATGATACACTTTTTCTATTCGATTGTCTTTCTGCTATTTCTCACACCAGAAACTTTTTTTCAGGAAAACGGGTACTTCATATTATTCACGAAAATCGACAATCAGGCAAAAGTGTATGTGAACGATTCGCTGGTTTATGAAAGTGAGGTAGTTGACGGAAATCCTGATCTGAATGTGAAAGTGACGCTGGATAAGTACCTTAAAAAGGGATTGAACAACCTGAAAATTGAGCTTTACAATGGCTCAGCTTTTAACCAGGTAATGACCGACACAAATTGGGAGATTAGGTATGAGATATTTAACGGGAAGGAAAGTGTCGATTACATGCATCAAACGTCCGCTAACGGAAAAAATGGGTTTGCCATTGATTTTCAACATGATATATATCTCAAATAGGCTAAAACAGTCATCCCGTTACTTTCCCAAATAAGTCGGCAGCACAGATTTAGTTTAAAAAAGTGAAGAATCGGTACATTTTAGTAATTTTACCACATTGCGTTTTGCCATTAACCTCATCTCATTTTTGATTTTTGTATACTCTTACTTTCCGGCAATTGGAAGAAGTTGGTTTTTTATCTTACTTCACACAGTACGAAATAATTTTTATTGCTTGTCTTCGATA
>CBFGTI010000140.1:0-14489 GCA_965651695.1 uncultured Imperialibacter sp.
CTTTTATGCCGAGCGTATTTACCCACGTCAGCGTCCAGATAACGGCCAGGCTGGCAGCCAGCGAATAAAGCGGCTGTGCCGAAAGTACCGGCAAAAAAACTGAGAGATAGCTAACCAGGGCTACGGCAATGGCTGCATTGGTTGCCAGAATAGAGACCCAGTACCCCCATGCAACCAAAAACCCGGCAAAATGCCCGAGCCCTTTGCGGGCATATACGTACGGTCCGCCATTTTCGCCGGGCACCAGCCTGTTGAGCTTTACGAACACCAGCGCCAGGAAAATGGCTCCGGCCGAAGACACCAGCCAGCCGATGAGGCTAATGCCGCCATAAGCTGCCAAGGCTACCGGGAGAAAAAAGATGCCCGAACCGATCATGTTGCCGATGACGAGCGAAGTGGAGGCCCAGAGACCGATTTTTCTTTCTGATGCGGGCATAGGTTGGGTTTTGCTTAAAGCTAACAGAAGTTTTAAGAAGGAGGAAACAATTTGTGTGGAGCAGGGAAGGTAACTTTTGGCCAGCCGCCGGATTGTTGTGGACCATCAGTATAAATTTCCCGTTCCCATTCACATAACCTACCGGATTATTTCCAATCTTGGAAGTTTATCCGAAGCCATGCAAAGCAACTCTTCCGCATTAACCCGCTGGTTGGCACGCAGCAGCAGTCTCTGGTTTATGCTGTATGCCGTTACAGCCTCCTTTTGCCTTTACTCGTGTGCCTTTGCCTACCGTAAAACTTTTGCCGTGGCTACCTTCGAAGGGCTCGAATACTGGGGCATCGACTACAAGGTTTGGCTCATCACCTCGCAGGTGCTTGGCTACATGACGTCCAAGTTTATCGGGATCAAATACGTGTCGGAGGCTACAGCCAATCGGCGTGGTGTTGGCATCTTGCTAATGATAGGCATAGCCATGGCCGCCCTTTTCCTTTTTGCTGTTACGCCCGCCCCTTACAATATTATCTTCATGTACTTCAACGGGCTGCCGCTGGGCATGGTGTGGGGTTTGGTATTTGGCTACCTCGAGGGCAGGCGATTTACGGAGGTACTCGGCGCAGGGGTATCTGCAAGCTTCATTTTTGCGTCGGGCTTTGCCAAAAGTGTGGGTAGTTACGTAATGCTCGATTGGGGCGTGAGCCAGTTTTGGATGCCCTTTGTGGTAGCCTGCCTTTTTACGCTGCCGCTGCTCTTTTTCCTGTGGATGCTCAACCAGCTGCCGCCGCCTTCGGCAAAGGACGAGGCCTTGCGTACCCGCCGTGAGCCGATGGATGCTGCCAGTCGGCGGCAGTTTTTTGCGATGTTTGCACCCGGGCTTGTGATGCTGATAGTGGCCTACGTAGGGCTTACCGCTTTCAGGGAGTTTCGGGATAATTTTATGGCCGAAATATGGAAATCGCTGGGGTATGGCGATTCGAGCACCATTTTCGCTTATACAGAAACTCCCGTTGCCGTCATTACCCTGGTGGTTTGCGCCAGCGTTGTTTTCATCAGAAACAACAGAACGGCCCTCGTCGTCAACCATCTGATTGTGCTGGCAGGAATGGCGCTGGTAGGAGTGGCGACGCTCGGGTTTCAGAATCAGCTGATTTCCGCCCCGGTTTGGATGCTGCTGGTGGGCCTTGGGTTGTACCTGGGCTACGTGCCCTTCAATAGTATTTTCTTCGACAGGCTCATCGCGGCCTTCCGGTATGTGAGCAACGTCGGCTTTCTCATTTACCTCGCCGATTCGTTTGGCTACCTGGGTAGCGTGGGAGTACTGTTTTTTAAGGAGTTCAGCTTTGCCGAAGTAAGCTGGCTCGACTTCTTTATCACCTCAGGCTACATTTTGTCGGGTGGCGGCAGCCTGTTTATGCTGCTATCGCTGGTCTATTTTGAAAGAAAGCATAGGCGGGTGGTGGGGAAGGAGAATAGCGGGGCGTGAGGTAATGACAAAGGAAAAAGCTCACTCGCACCTCGGCGGAATGAAACGAATTTGATAACTTTAAACCAGGAAAGAAGATCAAAAAGGATATTTTTCAACTAACAGTGCCGATGTGAATTTAGGCCAATCTTGTTAGCAACCCTAGTGCTTTCCTCTACACAAAAATCAAAACACAGGTTTAAATGACCGTCCCAGCCCGTCCTCCTAGGGCTTAATTACGTATCGTAATTCTTCATACACTTCTTTTCTGCTAGTTCCCAAATCATCGCTTACATACTGATCATAGGTATAGTCATCAAGCCGATGTGTATAGGATGCAAATTCAAGTGTCAAACCGTCCACCGAAAGCATGGGATAAAGTGACTTTATCTCCGACGGAATAGATGGCGCTTTGAAATCTTCATCAGCAGAAGCGTTCAAGGTCCAGTTTACCTGCGTCTCTGCATTGGAGCTTATAAAGTAGGCCTGCTTGAAATCGTGTGCATTGCTGAATTGCAGCGACAAACCATAGAGATTATCGTTAGCAACCGTATACGTATAATCGGGAAGATCGACGGATGTAGGTATCGTACCTGCTTTTGTGTAATAGAGGTTTGTTCGCTCATGGAATGGATTCAAAACTACATGCACAAAATACTTTTCAAATCCCTCAAGGTATCCAAGTTTAGGCAGCTCAGCGAGATTGGAAGATTTGGAAATTTGCCTGGAGTACAGATGGCTGAATATATGGCCAGTAGCGAAACTCTCTCCTTTCATAACTTTGACCTCTCCATGCGCCACCTGTTTATTAACGGCTATGGTGTTGCTTGGAACAAAAGAATCAAAGCTAGCCTCTACTGTTTGGTCCGGTACTACATTGTTTAACCATAGATGCACCGGAAGGTTATCACGGTAAGTTGCTAAGAGAATTCTAGATGGATTCTCTCTTAAAAAAAGCCGCGATGAAAAATTGGTTCCGGTATAGGCAACGGAACCATAATCCATTACCGAATATGGGCTGGAGATGCTATCCGAAATTACCAGCGCCTCTTCCGGCTTGTTGGAATCATCGTAATCTTCTAAGATAAGTGGAGCACTTCCGATCGGCTCAGGAGGTTGCCCATAGTTTATATCTGTTCCTCTTTTTAAATCGAGTGTTGAACCGGGAGCAATTCCCTGGTAGCTGGTAATTCCGAAAGAGTTCCATAGGCTGCCATCTGCTCCGCTGGGAAAGGCTACTCGCGTAAAAATGCTGAGTGTTAGTGTGCTTTGAGGGCTTCCTGAAAATTTAATGTGTGTCGAATCGGCGGCTTGTCTTACATCGATCGTCTTGCCATCTTTATCAGAAATAAACATCCAATAATCCCAATCCTCATCAAAATAGCCGGGGTCTATGTTTAGGGTTAAAAGAACTTCGGTTGGGCCGGGATCATCTTGAAGACAAGACTGCAGGCTGCAGACAGCCCCAACAAAGAAACTGATGACCATCATTCGTTTGATGTTGTTCATAACAATCGAATTTGTTTACAGCAAAGCACTAAGTTACCTACTTTGTTAGTAAATAGGAAGATCAAGTCAGGACAGCTTCTTTCCTTGAATTGTATTAAAGTTTAGGCTCTAGCGGCCGGATAGGGATAACAAAAGAACTATTAGAGTTAAAAAAGTGGCCTAAGTAGCCAGTCGGGACCAAACACAGCCCTTCACATGCCCAAAATTCACACCTTAAAAAACACCTTCCGCTGATAAAGCCAGTAGCACAAGTACCAGGTAAGTTCCCACGTGACCAACGCTGAAAAGAACGCCTGCCAGTGCTGGCCGCCACCGGCCAAAGCTGAAAAACCCATCCGCGAAGATCAATACGGTTTACTCCAGCCAATAAACTTTAGATGCCTTTTTTATGAGTTCTGCCACATTTTTTGCTTCGAATTTCCCGAGAAGACGTTTCCTGTATGTTTCGGCTGTATGGTAACTTATACCAAGGCTGGCAGCTATTTCCTTTGTTACCAATCCCTGTGACAGTAGCTGTATCACTTGTAGCTCCCGCGGTGTGATCATTTTGTCATACCGGGTAGTGGTTACATGTATCAGGTGTGGTTCGGTAGTGCGTTCACGAAAAGGCCTGTGCCGGTAGACAGCATTGTGGCGTTCCTTCAGCCTGCGCAGAGTGTGCCTTACAATATCGACTGATTCCGCTGCACTGCGTTTCACTAAAACCGACACCATGTACTCCATATCGGCTTCAGGGGTGTATGTTAGCACTACAATGAGGCAGATACATTCTGTTTTTTCGCCGAATTTGTTCTTCATAAGGGCCGGGCACTCGTCGATAATCACCTCTTCGGGGTTGAATCCGGCTGCCTTTGCATGCTGTGTATAGGCAATCTGCCTCCTTATAACGTCAGGTATGGAAGCTTCATCTGTTATCTGGTAGATAAGGTCTGGCCCGGTTTCAACGAATTCCTCTGCGGTTAAACCAAACCACCGTTCGCATGAAGGATGAATGTAATTCAATTTCCGGGAAGAGATGTCCGTTATAAAAAGCAGGCAATCGGGCCTCTCGTCAATGCTGCAGAGTAGCGAACTAAAGACCTCGTCGTTCCTTACTACAGGACCTGACAGAAAATCAAGAAGCAAAGCGTGAGCTTTTGTAAGCATTAAAAATCAAAGTCGAATGATAGTAAGATATAGATTATCAGGAATTTAAGCAAAAAATGAAATGAGGAAGTCTAATTCCGGGAGTTTGTTTTATAGAGCGTGAGGTGCGATTTTTTAGGAATGAAATGAACCTGATGAATTGAAGATTCCTTTAACTTCACTGTTTTGTTTTGGATCCGGAAATCAGACTTACAAATCTTTCGTCGTGCCTTACCGAATCAAAATAGCTTTCCTGCAAATACAATTTAAATCTTTCCAAAGTTACCAGCTCGTTCAGGTGGTTTCTTGCTTTGAACAGGTATTCGATTCCTTTGTCATAATCCTTCCTCGAAATGTGCATTCGGGCCAGCTCCAAGTGTATCAACGGTTCATCCGGGTGATCTTTTTCAAAAAGACTTAATATGCTGATCGCTTCGTCCTTCCGCTCCAGGCTTTCCAGAAGGTATACTTCTGTGTATGTTGCAATAACGTGACTTTCGGAGGAATGGCCCTCACTGTTCTCTCTCAGCTTTCTCGTCAGCGGCAAAGCGTACTTTTCTGAAATAGTATCGTTTTCGAGCGCCATGTAAGAGTACAAAACATTGAGAATAACATCATCATTTGCCGGGTGTTCTTTAATAATTTTCTCATTTTCAGCCACCAGCTTTTGAAGGGAAATTTTCGAAAGAGCGAGGTAGCAGGTAAACATGTCTTTGTAGGTGGAAGTGAGCAGGACATCCCTCAAGTAAAAATCTGACGGTTCAAGCTCACCGAGAAAAAGCTTATAATAGTAAACAGCTGAGTCGTATTCGTGTTCCTTCCTGAACAAATTGGCCAGCCCGCCGTAGCCCAGCATCATTCGCTGGTCGCGGGGTATTACATGACGGTAATGCCAAATAACCTTTTTGAAATAAAATCGTGAACTGTCGGTTTTTCCTGTTTTCTCATAGAGAGTGGCAAGTTTTGCATATGCCTGGCCGTATTCGGAGTCCATGCTCAGAATTTTGTGCAGATAATATGCGGCACTGTCATGTTTCTCCGGGATCTCGGCATAGCGGATTGCCAGCCAGATAAAATTTCCAGCATGGTCAGGTTCAATTTTAATAGCGGTACGAAGCAGCTTCAGAGCTTCAGCGGTATCATTCTCATGCCACCTTACGTCTGCCATGAGTGTGTAGGCATCACCAAGCTGCGGGCTCAATTCCAGCGCTTTCGTCGCATGGTATTTTTGCATTTCAAAAGCATCAGTACCAGCGGGGTGGTAAGTCTTGAATTGGTAGACATGTCCTAAAAATGCGTGGGCGGCCCCGTACAAGGTGTCTTCCTTTATCGCCAGGTTAAGGTAGTGAATGGCGCTGTCGGCCCCACCAGCCGACCATCGCCAGATGTGGTCGTAATAAGCTTTTCTAAAATAAAAGAATGCCTGTTCGCTGGCTGACCCGACCTTGGCTGGGTTACTGTAATAGTGATAACTGCTTTGTGCAATAGCCGGAGAAGTGCTCGTCAAGGCTGACAGCATGAGCGTAAAAAAGCAGAGCGTCAAAGTATTTTTTTTGTTCTCGCTCATATCAGCAACATTTTTTCTGTTCATTGCCCCTCCGGCCCTCCATGAAAATCCATTCTGAACATTAACGCCCGATTCTTCGCCGCTCTTCCCCGGCTCCTTTCGCGTGACCAGAGCAGCCTGCCCGAGGGACATTTTTGTGCTGCCCCCCGGACTTCAGCATAGAACTGTTAATTGGAAGATGCTTGCTTTGGAATTGGTAGTAAATGATTATTCACAGTCCATTTGCCGACTTTTTCGCCCTGCTCCAGACCTTCTTCGCAGGCAGTTCGGAAGTGAATTCCGATTACCACCCTTGAGTCAGCGTTTTCTTTTGCTGCCTGGCTAAAGCTTGTAAACGAGCGGGTGGCGCCGGCTGGCTCAGCGGTAGGCGATGCAAATGTAAAGGCAGTTTTATCGCCGAATACATGCGCAAGTACAACGGCGGCAGCATTACCGAGCGAACTGTGTGTAGAAGGATAGTCTGGCACTGGAGGAGTGGGCATCAGAGGTTCCCATCCGGATTGAGGTTCAGTAGCGTTGTTCCCATCTTCTGATGCAGACATTATTGCCGTGTAAGGTCTCCAGAAGTTATAATAATACTTAGAATCCCAACCGGTGATGTAAGCGTCCATCAATGCCATATCGAGCAGCGCAAACAGCCGCGCGGTTTCCATTAGCCCGAGTTTTTTCTCAGTAGCAACCACTCTTGCTATGCGGTTCCAGCCTGCCTCCGATAATTCGTACCAAAATTTGCCGTAGAAGGTTTGATCGGCAGTGCGGGTAGTGCTATTCAGCGATCCTATTGCATTCACTTCATTGTAGTCTTTGCCGTAACGTTTCGAATCAAGGGAAGGAAAAGGTTGGCAGCGGAACTGATCCGGGGTTTGTACACTGAAAGGCTTCATCGTGGCCCAGTCAGGTGCAAAAACAAAATCGAATGGGGGTACCAGTTGATAAACACCTGGCGTTTTCTCAGCCTCCAGGGGAAATGCCGGGTTGCCAAAGGCGTTGTCGGCTTTTCTCAGGTCTAACATTGACTGAGCGGATTTTTTACCTAACGAAATCCCCCTTGTCTTCTTGTCACCGTCTGGTACCCGCATTAGCGACTTTTGCAAAGCGGCGTCTAAATCAGCTTTTTTATCAGGAAGGCATGCCAATAGGACGGTGTGTGCTGCCGTAGCTGCAGCTGCCGTAGCATCGGCTTCACCGTCGAGTGCTTTAAATGCATACTGCTGGTAAATAGGCGTAATCGCATTCAGTGCGTCGTGCATTGCAATGTGCATCATGGCATTCATGCGGGCTGCGAATAGAGGATGCTGGTAAGCCGGGCCACCCATGGCGTCATATGCGACCAGGTTCCATTCGAGCACGATCTGGTTGGAAGCCGGCTGCGTCTGGGCATTGACCCTGGTTACTACAAATAGCGCTATGACAAAGAAATAATTTAGCTCTTTCATACGATTTCTGTTTTAATGATAATTCAACCTTTTTTTTCTTTGAACTCTATTTCAAATGACAGCATTAGGCAAAAAAATATCGAACAGAAACTGCTCAAACATTAGCATTTTCTATTCAAATTCATTCGGCGGATACCGGCTCTGTTTAATGTAGTCTGGAAATAGATAATAATAGAAAACAGAGTATACCGGCTTCAAAAACCCGAGGTACTGACAAGTAAAAAAACAGACCACAGGTTTCGACATAAGGCCTTCGATAAGAGAAAGAAACTTTTAAATGGCGATGTACGGGGTGCAGTTATTCGACAGTTCGGACCGGGGGATGGTTTCTGGTTTATTCACCTGCCGCGGCGTATGTCTGCTCAATTAAAGCTAGAATTGGGCTCCTCCTTGTGTAGGAAAAAAATTGCATCGGGAAACTCCCAAATGAAAGTGTACTTCATATTACTGTGGGGCACATAACAGCGACAAGTTTAGGGCAAATGGCTTATTTTCAGGTGTCATGTTTTCAAAAGACGCTACACCGGCGCAGCAAGCCTCACCAGGTCCGAAGGATTGCAACCAAACCGCTTTTGAAAACACTTGGCGAAGTAGGATGGGCTATTGTACCCAACCTCAAGGGCTATTTCAGAAACATTCTGAGTTTTGAGCTTTATTAGAGAAAGAGCGGTTTCCATACGCATATCGCGAATAAAGTCATTTGGAGAGCGGCCGGCCAATTGCGTAAGTTTTCTGTATAGTTGAGGTCTGCTGATGCCAATATCCCTGCTCAAATGGTCAACCGTATAGTCACCGTTCGAAAGATTGGCTTCGGCAATGTTAAAAAGGCTGGAGATAAATTGATCCTCGCTTTCTTCAAGCAGCACAAACCTTGCATCGGTGCCGGACAAAATTTCCCTCACATTGCACAAGAAATTGAAGCGGGAGGAAACAACCACCTGATTTTCCCTGGCAAGATTGCACAGGCGTCTTGCCTTTCTTATCCCTTCTTCAAAAAAAGTACCCGTTTCATTAACAGGTTGGTCCACACAAAGGCCTGCGCGGTAAACTAATCGCCAGTCTTCGCCAGCTCCATTTGTTTGTCTCCATTGTATTTCGTCACTAATCATTTTTATACACCTCAGCCCGTGCTCCGGCGTGTTAAACACGGCCAGGAGGCTGTCGTCTGCCAAATGATCGACATTTCTGCCATGGAATTTTAAAACCGTTTCGGTAACAAGCTTCTTGGCTTTTGAAGGCGGACGAAGCATAGGGAAATCTGCACTTGAATGCGCGGTTGTAAGCCCCTGGATCGCAATTACCATCATGCTTCTGAAGGCATTGTCAGCCGATCCGTCGCTATTTGTTACATGTCCGTGATCTACCTTGTAGCTCTGGCCCATGAAAAGGTTGTAAAAACCTGTTTCCACTTCCACAACATTGCAGGCGGTAAACCCATGGGCTTCCCTGTGGACGGCCTCGCAGGCTTCACGGCTCGGTGCCTCTATGAGACAGAAAACGGTGCCTTCATTTTCGTTGAACCAGAACTGGCGATACTTAACGTCGTATTTGTCCTGCACCGCCAGGTCCGTGATGTGCGCATTTTTGAGATCTTCGATGGTAACTCCTGGCGTCTTGTGAAAATCCATGAACAGTGGCATAGGCTGATGAAATAGATAAGTTAATTATCGTTTTCAATATTCCGGCACTTGCGCCATCTATGCTCAGCATGCTTCCGGCGCCCAATTCCGCTGTACGTGCAGAAGTGCCAACGGCTATATTATGAATAATTTCAATTTTCCGGTATCCCTGAAATCAGGGACTGGAAGGTTGTTCTTATATACTTCATCAGGCTCCGGTGCACCTTTGTCATCACCTTTAAAATTCGATGACTTTAAACCTGGAAAGGAAATGAGATATGGACGTTAACCTGCTGAAGAAGGAAATTTGCGAATACTTAAATAAGGCGGATGATAGATTACTTCACTTATTTATGGAATTATACAGGCTGATAAAGACGCAGATAAACTGGATCTGTTTTCTAAATACTCTGAAGACGACATGGTGAAACGGGCGGAGGAGTCGTTGCGAGATGTTGAAGGAGGGAAAACTACCAAGCTTACGGATTTCAAATCTGAAATTGAACAGTGGAAGAAAGCGAGAGGTGCGCAGGGAGGTCACTTGCAGTAAACACTATTTTCACTCCTCCATTAGCGCACATTAGCGTTTATTCGCGGTAACTAACCGACACAACTTGCCGGTAAAATTCACACCTTAAAAAACACCTTCCGCTGATAAAGCCAGTAGCACAAGTACCAGGTTATTCCCCAAGTAACCAAAGCTGAAAAGAACGCCTGCCAGTGCTGGCCGGCACCGGCCAAAGCTGAAAAGCCACCTACGAAGATGAACACCGTTTTGTTGAGCCACTGGCTTCCCACGGTTTCAAAAAACAGGTAAATGAAAATGGAGTTCATGCCGACTACCGATGCGATCCAGGTCCATTTTTGGTGTTTCCTCACATCTATCCACCAAAAGAGGAAAGCCGTGATAAGAATTACCCAGCCACCTGAAGCGATGGTAAACGAGCTGGTAGCAATGCGTTTAATAATGGGAGTGAGGCCGAGCCAGTCCATAGCATAACCTATGAGAAGAAAGGCGACCCCGTCAACTACCAGCCATTTCAGCTTTTCAGCAGAAGGCCTTTCCTGCGCAAGCCACTTACCAATAATCACTCCCCAAATGGTGTGGGCGGCTGTAGGAATACAATTGATCGCTACCCATCCGCCCTTGTTGATTTTGCCCATTAGCAGCAGGTCGGTGTAATTGCCAAAGTTGTGCTGATCGGTGAAGGGCTGGTCAAAACCCGGCACGTTCGTGTAGCGATAGAGCAGCTCCGTGAGTATGAGTAGCGCTACAGACACAGCGAACTGGAAGCCGATGGATTTGCGGATGATGAGATAGGCAATGAGGGTCGTAACCGATAGCTGTGTCAGCACGTTCCACAGTTCCCACACAAGTTTGCCACTGTACACACAATGCAGGGCCGTGCCAAACAGAAAAAGTTTCAGCGATCGCCAGAGTATGTGCTTCCAGTTAGCCTCCCAGCTAATCCCCTTTTTCTCCTTTTGAAAATACGAGAGGTACATGGCAGTGCCGGCCATCGTCATGAAAGCGGGCTGTATGAGGTCCCAGAAGCGAAGCCCGTTCCATGGGTGGTGGAAAAACTGCTCCATAAAAGCGCCAAAGGGGCTATCGGGGCTCAACTCGTGCAGCGAATCCCATACCCGGCAGGCTTCTCCGGCCAGCAGGATCATAATCAGCCCCCGCATTACATCGAGGGAGATCAGGCGGTTGTTGGAAAGGGTAGGGGTTGGCATAAATTTCTATTTCTCAAACCGCTTCACAATCCAGCCCGCTGCTTTCGGGTATTCCGAAATGGAACTGCCAATGCTGTCGGCCAGCGAGGCTTTGAGTGCTTCCACCGCTGGCCGTGCATCCATGCCCATTCCTTCCAGTGCATTGGCGGCATACAGCCGGGCTACTACATTGTCCGACTGCAAGGCGTCGATGCAAACGGCCACTGCTTTTCGTTTTTCGCCAGCCTGGTAAAGTGCCTCGGCAGCCGCTAGTCGTACGCTCACTTCAGGGTCTTCAGTCAGCTTCAGTAGTTTGCTTGTTGTTTCCGGTGAGCGATCTTTCATCATCAGGCAGCCCATTGCAGCCCAGTATCTCACCACCGGGTGAAAATGCTCCAGCCGGTTTACAATTTCAGGAAGCATCAGGCTGTCGCCCCTGCTGGCAATGTCAGCAGTTTCTATAATCTGGTCAATGGGAAAGTCTTTGCCCCGTACATAGTCAAACGGAGGCTGCACTTTGGCAATTTCGGCCACCATCGGTTCGGGAATGAAACCAACGTCGCGCACCTCCAGCAGCCAGCGGAAGGTTTCCGTGCGAAGTTCCAGCAACACATCCTGATAGTGACTGTCTTCTGCAAGGTTGTAGATGTTGTGTGGGTCGGCCTCCAGGTCGTACAGTTCCTCAGCCGGGCGGGGTAGCCAGAAAGCCTGCTGTACTTCATTCAATTCTCCATTTTTAAACGCCTGCTCCCATGAAGGCATTGACGGCGCCTGCCACAGGTATTCGATGTGCTGGCCGTTGGGCAGGTGTGGCATAAAGTTGCGGATGTACCGGAAGCGTTCATTTCTTACACCCCGCACAAGGTCGATACGCTCATCCATCCTTCCACGGTAGGCCGGTGAATATTTTCGGGGTGCTGCCTGCTGGCTGCCAAGAAACGGCTGGCCCTGCATGTGTGGCGGCACAGGCACACCGGCAAGGCTGAGTACGGTGGGGCCGAAGTCTGAAAAATTAACGATGCGGTCCGAAGTCTGCCCGGCTTCGGCAGGGGCAAGGTGTTTGTACTTTGCGGGGAAGTGGATGATGAGCGGAATGTGCAGGCCCGATTCATACATGAATCGTTTGCCGCGGCCCAATGCACCGCCGTGGTCGGAGTAATAGAAAATGATGGTGCTTTCCGCAAGGCCTTCGGCTTTCAGGTAGCCCAGAATCTTCTTCACTTCCCCGTCCATCTGCTGCATGCGGTCGTAGTACTGGGCCCAGTCATGCTCCATTTCAGGAGTGCGGGGGTGGTATGGGGGCACCGGCACAGCTGCAGGATTGTGGATCAGCTGGCTGGTGGGTATGGGTTCGTGCAGCTGACTTTCGTGGGTATTGAAGAGGTTCTGCACATGAAAGAAGGGCTTGCCCTCAGGGCGCTTTACGTAGCTGGCCTGGTTGCTCGACTCGTCCCAGGCTTCAGGCTGATCGATGGTGTTGTAGTCTTTTTTGGAATTGTTGGTGCAGTAGTACCCGGCTTCTCTCAGGTAATTGGGAAAGAACCGCATATGGCCGGGTATGGGGAAAATGCTGCGCATAGGAAGGGTTCCCAGCGAATTGGCGTACATGCCGGTAATAAGGGTAGAGCGGGATGGTGCGCAAACCGGCGTGGTGGCAAAGGCATGGGTGTAACGCACGCTTACTGTAGCCAGGCTGTCGAGGGTGGGCGTAGTGGCAAATTCATCGCCATAGGCACCTATAAAAGGGCTATTGTCCTCACTTACAATCCAGAGTATGTTGGGAGGGGGCAAGGCTTCCTTTTGACTGCAGGTGCTGAAAAAGGCGAAACAAAAGGTAGCGTAGAAGAATGCCTTGAAAGAAGCCATAGGGATGACGGGCTTTGGTTATGTTGCAAAAGATAAGAAAAGAATGCGATTTAGCAGTATGGGTGCTGAACCGGAATTGAAAGGGGTACCGGGCCTGAATGGGCAACGTGCTGTGTAGTCCAAAGGCCTTGGCTTGCGATTTTTATGTCGTCAGTTACCCGTCGCACCTGGTTTTTCGCCGAAGGGCACCGCAAATCCCAGAAATGGCAGCGCAATAAAGCCGTCGATATCGCTGCTGAATGGTATCGCAAGGGCAAAGTCGAGGCTGAATTTGTTGATCATTCTTCTGCCGCCGGCGGAAAACAGTACCAGGGGCGTTCCTCCTGCATCGATGTAGTAGTTCTCCGTTACGAAATACCCTTTTGGCCCTGTGCGAACAAGTGCGTTCACCGTAATGGTGGGCGAGGTGGCCCATTCGCCGTCGCCGTAACCCCAGCCCATTCCCAGGCTTAGGTTTTTGTCTCTGCCACCAAAGGTGGTAATGCCATAGAGGATGCCGAAGTTAAGACCGTCCTCGCCTAGTATGGTGCCGAATAATGCGCCACCTCCCACATTAAATTTATCCTTCTTTACAGGTACTGAGAATTTCGGGGTGATCCATAGCGGGGTAGGACTGCCGTCGAACAGGAAAAGCGGAACTGTGCCGCCTCCCAACGAAAAATTGTCGGATATGCCCACGGCTACCTGGTTGAACATCACCCAGATGTTTTGATAATACCCTTCGCCTTTTTTGAGTCCGTAGCCATTTGGCGCCCACAGGTACCGTGTCGATTGCGGGTTTTTGAGCCAAACTTGTCCGTTTACTACCCTTGCGCCTGTGGGTGTTGTAATACTGACAACGTCTGCCATTTTGAATGTAATTTGCCCATAGGTGGCTGTTTCTATGGTAATATCTTCGCCGGTCCGAACAATACGCCCGGTAAAAGTATTGCCATCTTTTAGCACAACATGCCGGTAAGTTGTGTCGATTTCGGTTTGTGCATAGGAGAGCTGGGTGAGGAGTAATTGACCCAAAAAAATAAGCCAGGCGAAACGAATGGCCCGGTACTTCCTGGTCCAGCTGGCGACGGCAGACTTCATAGTCGATAATTTTAATTGACTGAAAGTAAGAAAGTTAAAGCTGACTTGGTAGGGTTCTTCGGAAATTATTATGGGCATTGTGGGGAACCGATGATCGCGCTGAATAAGGTCTGAGTGTGCTGCAAAGATCACGGAGCGTATTGCAAAAACCTCGGAGCGTATTGCAAAGGCCCCGGAGGGCGTTGCAAACCGACATCTGTGACCGCGTTGACCCGTCCTGAAATAGCTTGACAAATGCCCCAATGTCGTACCTACGGCACTAAGTATTTCTTTATAACCTGGCCCTGCGGGCCTGCCGATGTTTTGCCCGATGGGGCATGGCTAACCAGTCGGGTTCGTGGGGAAATGATGGCGCTTGCTGTGGGCAGTGAATAATCCGAAGGATTCCTTTGCCTCTTATTTGCTTTGCGTGCCATTATGGCTTAAAAGTGAAACATGCTTGTTTTGCCGGCCCTGCGGCCGTACAAATATTTTGCCCCGTTTGTCAAATGGGGCGAGAGGCCCATGTAGTGCAGGAAGAAATTTGCTTGCGGTCAGCCAGCCCTGAATGGGCTTGTCAAGAGCAACCCACAAGTATCCTACCTGGCGAGACGCTTGCGGTATGGCGCTGATGAGGTGAAATAAAAAGACCGGGCAAAAATGCCACGGCCTTTTCCCTACCAAACTAAATTTT
>CBFGTI010000141.1:0-14413 GCA_965651695.1 uncultured Imperialibacter sp.
CCCCAACCTTTCGCTGTACTTCACCCGCATTACCTCGGCCGCAATGGCCCGGTCCCTCATAAAGTTGAGCCAGAAAACCTGGTGTGCAGAAAGGTGGTCGGTAGGCGACTTTATCTCCCAAAAATGATACTCCTCCCCTTTCCACACAAATAAGTCCGGGAAACCGGTGCCATTATCGAGCGGGTTGCGGGCAATTTCCAGCGAGACTGCCATTAGCTGCTCCAGCGTGAGGAAATGAAACAGCTTTTCCAGGAGCCCTGTCAGCCCCTCGTGAAAACTAACCCACGGATTCACAATATCCAGTTTGCTTTCGTAGATCATCATCAGGTGGTTCCAAAGGGCGGATTTATCCGAAAACCTGCCGGCGTATTGCTCGAAAGACCTGAAGCGATCCTTTAAATACCGCCTGTCTTCGAGGTCGGCAGGAACCCGCTGCAACGGCTGGTGAATGAGTGCACGCTCCTGGTGATAAAGCTCCTCCCAAAATATGAGCCCAAAAAGGCTCCTCCACAAGTAATTCTCGGTATGGGCGCCGTTGTACCCCTCCTCCACAATACACTCCAGCACATGGGTCTCTATTTTCTTACCGGCAGGAGGCGGCACTTCCAGGCAGGGCGATTCCTTTAGCACGCTGGTGGTAGTAAGCAGGTGTTTGGCACCGGAAAGCTTAATCAGTTGATCGCTGGCAAAAAGCCATTCCGAATGCGTTTCGGGCTCGGCGGCAATAGCCCTGAGCACCGCCGAAGCTTGCTCTGCCTTACCCAGGGCAACGCTTACCCGCACCAGCCGCTCACGTGACTCGGGAAGCGAATAAACCGAATAGACTTTTTCAGCCTTTTCCAGCATGCCATTGCGTTCGTACCATTTTCCCGCCCTTAGCATAAACTTTCTCAGCATATTTTCGGCTACCGGTGTAAGCCACTCTGTTTCAAAGTCCAGAGCGTCTACCACTTCTCCAATTAATGTCTCGTCTTCCTGCAGCAAGGCCTTTTTTAACTCTTTGTAGTGGCTATACAGCAGAAACAGTTGCGTTACTTCGGCATAGCTGCGGAATTGGGGTTTGAACAATGTTTCGTCGAATGTCTCGAACCGGGCATTGCCAATGTCTCTAATCACAAACTGCGACATATCGCCGTATGGGTGTCCGAAAAAAAACAACCGGATCATTTCCAGTGCCTGAAGGTTTCCCTGCTCAACCACCTCGTCAAATTCCATCACCTTCTGCTGTATTTCAAGCAAAGAAAACGTCTCGAAAATCGCCATGAGCATTTCGTCGCGCTTCATCTGCCTGGAAAAAGAGGTGCCTGCCGACATACATTCTCTCAAATCTTTGACAGTAAACAGCCTTAGAAAGTCGAAAAGGTCCCACTCATTCTGCAGCTCGGGCGAAAAAATAAATTTCTTTTTGTGTAACTCCTCCCACGCATTGACGGTATTCCTGATCTCAGTATATTGTAGTTTAGACGGACGAAAGAAACGTCCCTTTCGGTTGGTCATTCTGATATACAGGCATTGCGCTTCAGAAGACAGGGAGCGGAAGTCGGCAATAAAGCCGGTTTCCAGTGAGCTTAGCAGGGGAGCATACAAACGCTCTACATGAGAAAGCAGGTAATTGAAATTATCGAGGTAGTAGGTGGCTGATAAAAGGCGTGGCGCAGGTTCCATAATTTTTGTTTAGGAAAATTCGGCTCAGGTGCAACCCCTGGCCTCTTGCAGACATCTAATATTATGAAGCAGCCCCGGGGCTACAGCTGACCAGGTTACCCCGGCAAATAAAAAACAAATAGCTGGCACTTGAAACGTAAAGAGTTAATAGCATACACTTTTTTCAGCGTGGCAATTTTTTACTGTATTGCCATCGAGAGGAGCCATTTTCTGGGAGACGACCCCATTAATGCTATTGAAAGGCCGCTTCCGGGGTTCTCCGAGCTTATTGTGGATATCCCCTGCCAGGTTCATGTGCACACACGGCGCATGGGACAACCGAATATTAAAGGTGACACCTCACTTCTCAACCGCCTTAATTTATCTGCAGAAAACGGCACGCTCTATATCCGCCTCGACGACCCCGAAGCCAACCACTGGAAAAACCTGCTGTTCAGCCGTTGGGAGAACGTAACGCTCGACATCTACATTCCCGAAGAAAAGCCCATCGTTACCGGGGCCTCCCGGTGGCTTACCTTCAACGAAAGCGAAGAAGATGGCCTCACCATTCATTCGTTTGGACTCGCCAGCCTGCGAATAGTGACAGACAGTTCGATGCTTGCAAAATTTTAGAATGACACAGCCCCCTTTATGCTGGCAGCAGCCTGCTGCAGCAGTTCTTCCTTTTCATCGAGGCTCAAAGCGAGCGGCAGCTGCGCAAGCCCGATAAGCCTCCGCAGTATTTCAACACCTTCCATTTGGCGCACGAGGTTATAACGAACTTGCTGTGCACCATACATTTCCAGCACGTTTTGCAGGTCGGCTGCAGGCTGCCCGGCCATTCGAAGGTGTGCCAGCATTACACCCAGGTCGTACTCAGCCGGACCGAAAAAGCCAAATTCCGGATCTATTACTTTGAACCCCGATGGCACTTTAAGCCAGCTTCCGGGATAGTAGTCGCCATGCAGCAAAGCAGCTCCCGACGACAAGTACACCTCTCCCAATTCCATCACCTTCTTCTTTAGGTGCTCATCGGTTTTGTACCTCATCGACAGCTCCTGCAGCCCTGGCTGGATAGTGTCGAGATTGAAGCCATTGTCAACTTCGAAGGGAAAAACGAAAATATGCTGGTGGTTGAGTCGCCGCATGCTGAGGTTGCCGGGAAATGCAAGTCTCGCTTCGTCGGTAAAAGCTGTGCCATGTAGTTCGCTCAGAAAATCGACAGCCGATCGCAGTTCCGATTGATCTATCGTTTGTTCCTTTTTGTATAGAAAGGTGTAGTCGGCACCTGCTCCAAGATCGGCAAGTGCCAGCAACTGGTTTCGGGCATCGAAACCCTCCACCTTGGGCAGATAACTGCGCAGCGCCGGATGTGGTGCCGTAAGGGCATAAAACCTACGCTCAACGTCAACCCTTTCAATGGGTGCCGGCACATGTGGGTATTTAACTACATATGGTTTCGACTGCTTTAGAATCAGGTTGCGGGAGTCGCCAACTACCCTCACCACCACGTTCATATTGCCCTCGCCGGGTTTTTCAAGCCTCAGCACCTCCTCGTATGGCTCCATCCACCCTCTGCCCTGCAGGTAATCGAGCATTGCACTTCTCGAAATATTCAACGATAACTCCATCGGTTGATTCTTTTCCCTCCACGAAAATGGGCAATAAGCCTGTAAATTCCTTTAAAAGTTCTAATTTTCGGGCCACATTCAAAGGGCTTGGAAACGGCCCGTAACTCAATTAGAAAAGCCGGCGAAACATACAGCGATGCAGAAAATAGATACAGTAATTTTTGACCTGGGTGGTGTATTAATTGACTGGAACCCAAGGTACCTCTACCGGAAGATTTTTAAGACAGAGGAAGAGGTAACCTGGTTTCTTGAAAACATTTGCACTATGGAATGGAATGTGGAGCAGGATGCGGGCAGGTCGTTTGCCGAAGCTACTGAGCTGCTCGTTTCGCAATTTCCCGAACACGAAGAGCCAATTCGGGCATACTACGGACGCCTCGATGAGAGCTTCAGCGGGCCCATCCACGAAACGGTGGAGCTGCTGCAGCACATAAAAGAAAAAACAGACCACAAGCTGCTGGCCCTTACCAACTGGTCGGCCGAAGGGTGGAGTTTTGCCCTGAATACCTTCCCTTTTTTACATTGGTTTGAAGGCATTGTGGTAAGCGGGCAGGAGAAAACCCGCAAGCCGTTTCCGGAGATTTACCGGATAGTATGCGAGCGGTATTCGGTAGAACCCGGTAAAGCGATTTTTATTGATGACAATGCCGAGAATGTGGAAGGGGCCAACCGTTACGGAATTAAGGGCATCCACTTCAAAAATCCGGTAAAGCTGCGGGAGGAATTGAAAGGGATGGGCATTATTTAATTTGTTGGAAGGGCCGGGCCGTGAAGCGTCGGCTACCGGCGGGCTGTCTCTGGTTTTTTTATCCTTCACACAAACTCTCTGAAATACTCCACCGGCAGGTGCCAGAGTTTCTCCCTGTATCGGCTTTTGAAGAATCCGAAGTGGCCGATTTCTCTCAACCCCAGGTCGGCGGGACGTAGTTGCTGATAGCTTGTTTTGGCGTTGGCGTACTGCGATTTCAAATACTGCACAGCCCGAGGTGGCGCCAGCATGTGGTCGTCGGCAATGTTTACAAAATGCACCGGCATTTTTAGCGCATCGTAGGCCGCCTTCACTCCCTCATCGTTTTTAAGAATGCCATGCTGATGCAGCCCCCAGCTTCGCCATTCGAGCGCCACATTTTTAGGAAGGTGCATGCCGCCGCCTACTACAAATGCAGGCATATAACCCAGCAACTTTGTAGGTACCGGGTTGGCCACTTTCCAGAAAAAATCGACAAACAGCCTGTACTTTCCATCCCACAAATGGCTGGCTGCACACTGCGAGGCCACAAAATAAGCGGCGGTTACTTTGAGACTTAGCTGTGCCAGCGGAAATACCTGACCAGCTACGCTATGACCGAGCAGAAAAACCTGCTGGTATTTATCCAGCGCCCACGCCAGGGCGGCCTCTATGTCGAGCCTGCCCCAGTCGCTCATGGAGGCTGTGCTATCTTTTACGCTACCTTCCAGCGAGCCGCCGATTCCACGGTAGTCGAACGTTAAAGCATCAAACAACCCGTTTTCAACTAAAAATGAGGCATATTTCGAATAATACTCCCTGGGTACGCCTGTTGCCGGCGCTATGACTACCAGTTTTCCTGCGGTGTCATTACCCGTAAAATGGTTTGCGGCCAATGAGTATCCGTCTGAAGCAATAAGGCTTACGTTTGTGTTCATAGGGTGGTTCCTGGACAAAAGAATTGGGATTGAAAAAAATCATTCAGAAGGATCGGCAGGCATATTTACGGAATCGTATGAATTGTGTTCCTTTTTTTCGTAGCATAGTTGTACTTTTCCTTCCCGAACAATTGAAACTATGAAGTCATTTTTTTTGCCTCTCCTCGCCATTATGGCCACCGCACAGCTTACGCTGACGGCACAACCCGCTACAGAAGTTTACATTTTCGACCTGGAGAAAACGGGCGAAACCTACCAACTGAGCAATGCAAAAAACATTTCTGGCAACCCAGGCAAGTACGATAATCAGCCTTCGTTTTCTGAAGATGGAAACACGGTTCATTACGTTGCGCAGGACGAAACTGGCTTCAACGATATCTACTTCTACAACTTAAAAAGCGACTCGAAAACCAATTTTTCGAAAACACCTGCTGCCAGCGAATATTCCCCGACGCTTACGCCCGACGGCAGCTTTATTTCGTGCATCAGGGTGGTGGGCGACGAGCAGCTGCTGTGGAAGTTTCCGTTGGTGGGGGGCGAACCTGTGGTAGTAGTGCCTGAGCTTGTAATTGGCTACCACGCATGGTGGAGCGAAAATATTTTGGTGTCGTTTGTGTTAGGCGAGCCGCATACGCTGCAGGTATTGGACCTGACCACCAGCACACAAAAGGTTGTAGCCGAAAATATTGGCAGAGCCATTTTCAAAATCCCAGGGGAAAGTGCTATAAGTTTCCTGCAAAACAGGGATGGGCTGCCTGCACTAATCCAGGCACTGAACCCCGAAACCGGGGAAATCAAAACGGTCACCGAAGCGCTGCCCGATTCGCAGGACATGGCATGGACGCCGCCGGGCGAAATTTTGATGGGGCAGGGAAACACCCTCTACATCTGGAGCAGAAGTAACCCTGTATGGACTGTTGTAACCGAATTGGACGGGTTGCAGGGAATCAGCCGACTGGCCGTAAGCCCCAATGGCCGTATGCTGGCGGTAGTGGTAAATGAATAGAAAAACTCCGGTACCAGCCCAACCATCTCTTTTCTAACTATACATCCGTTTCGCTACGCGGAGGTATCGCACTTCCATCAAAAATAAATTGGCGCTGTAATTTTTTGCCGCGTAGGGGTATTAATGGATTAAGTGTACCTATTAAAAAGCACCTTTTTGAAAACTTAATCCATATACTGCAGGTTATCAAATCAATAATTTTATCAACCTCCCAAACTCTTTTAATCGCTTGCCGTAACAGGCTAGGTATGATTACCCATATCAACTTTAATATATCAGAATGACAAAAAAATTACTGTTGCTTTCGTGGCTTGTTTTAGTAGGCGGCCAACTTTTTGGACAGGAGAAAGTAACCATCAATGGCTATGTGAAAGATGGGGCCAACGGTGAAGATCTTTTTGGCGCCAATGTGCTTGTAAAAGAGCTGGGAACTGGCGCCGTCACAAATTTCTATGGCTTTTATTCCATCACTCTTGCGCCCGGCACCTACACGCTCGAATACCGGTATGTGGGATACGAAACACTGGTGAAGACAGTTGAACTGAGCGAAAATGTACGGTTGGATGTGGAAATCCGCTCGGAACAGCAGCAGCTCGAAGAAATAGTAGTAACCGGCGAAAGAGAAGATGCGAATGTGACCAGCACAGAAATGAGTGTTGCCAAGCTGGATATTCAAACTATAACGAAGATCCCTGCCTTTGCCGGCGAAGTCGATGTTTTGAAGAGTATACAACTGCTGCCCGGCGTTAGTACCGTTGGTGAGGGCTCTTCCGGTTTTAACGTGCGGGGTGGTTCGGTGGGACAAAACCTTGTACTGCTCGACGAAGCGCCTGTTTATAACTCGTCGCACCTGCTGGGCTTCTTTTCGGTGTTTAACCCTGATGCCGTAAAGGATGTAAAGCTCTACAAAGGTGGTATACCCACCCGCTACGGCGGCCGTATAGCTTCTATCCTGGACATCAGGATGAAGGAGGGTAACAACAAAGAATACGACGTTTCAGGTGGTATTGGCACCGTGTTCAGCCGGCTGGCAGTGGAAGGGCCTATAAAAAAGGAAAAGGCGTCGTTTATTGTGGCAGGGCGACGGTCGTATGCCGATGTGCTGGCACGCCCATTTACCGAAGTACTGCAAGACGGCGCACAGCTTTATTTCTACGATTTAACAGTAAAAACGAACTACAATATTAATCCCAAAAACCGGGTGTTTGCTTCGGGCTATTTCGGGCGGGATGTGTTCATGTTTGATAAAAGCCAGGGATTTAACTGGGGCAATGCTACGGGAACAGTGCGATGGAACCACCTGTTCAACGACCGCCTGTTCTCAAATTTCACGCTGTTTTACAGTAACTATGACTACTCGCTTGCGTTTGGCGAAAATGATCTCGACAAGTTTGAGTGGAAGTCGCAAATATCGACCTACAACTTCAAACCCGAATTCACCTGGTTTATCAATACCGACAATGAGCTCAGCTTCGGCGGAGAATTTACCATTTACAACTTCAAGCCGGCTGAGGCCCGGGGTGTAAGTAATGGCGAAGTAAGCGAAATAAGCCTCGACGAGAAATTTGGCAGGGAAAGCGCGGTCTATGTATCGAATGAGCAAAAACTTACCTCGTTTCTCACCATGAACTACGGGCTTCGGGTGTCGTCGTTTAGCTACCTCGGACCGGGCAAGTACTACGACTTCGACTCGCCCACACCGGGCAGGCGAAAAACGCCAACGAATGTGTACGAAGCGGACAATTTCGAAACCATACAAACCTACTACAACCTGGAACCACGGGCGTCGTTCACGCTTATGGTAGGACCTCAAAGTTCGATTAAGGGTAGCTATAATCGCACTGCTCAGTACATCCACCTTATTTCCAATACTGTGGCAAGCAACCCGCTTGACGTATGGACGCCCAGCACCAATAATATAAAGCCGCAAACCGGGCAGCAGGTGGCCCTTGGCTACTTTCAGAACCTTGGCGACAACAACATTGAAGCCTCTGTAGAAGGCTACTACCGTTCTACAAAAGACCAGATAGACTACATAGACGGTGCTGAGTTGCTCATCAATCAATTTTTGGAGGGTGACCTGTTAAGTGGCATTGGCAGGGCTTATGGCGTGGAGCTTTACGTGCAAAGGAAAAAGGGAAAAGTAAACGGTTGGGTAAGCTATACACTGGGCAGAACGGAGCTGAAAGTGGATGGCATTAATAAAGGCGACTGGTACCTTACCCGCTACGATCAAACGCACAACCTGAAGCTTGCTGCTTTTTATGAGCTGAACAAACGGCTTTCGTTTTCTGCCAATTTCAGCTACATCACAGGCACGCCTACCACTTTCCCTACTGACAGGTTTGAATGGCAGGGCTATGTAATACCCTACAACTACAACGATACGAGAAACAACATTCGGATTCCCGATTACCACCGGCTCGATTTAGGAGCCACGCTCGAAGGCAGAAAGCTGAAACGCAACGGCAAACCCCGCAAAGTTACCGACCAGTATGTGATTTCGGTTTACAATGTTTATAGCAGAAGAAATCCTTTTTCCATTTACTTCACCCAAGGCAGCGAACGGCCCGTGGTAGATCAGCCGCTTGTTACACAAGCACGGCAGGTGTCCATTATCGGCTCTTTCTTTCCAGCCATTTCGTACAACTTCAAATTTTAAGAAATGAAAAGCACATATAAATATCTTCCCTTTATACTCGGCGTTTTTGCTTTCATCTCTGCTTGTGAGGACGTGATTTCGCCGGAGTTGCCTAACAGCGAACCGGTTGTGTCCATTGATGCTTTCGTTACCAACAAGCAGGAGGTGCAGGTTATCAAGGTTTTTAAAACAGAGCCCTACTTCAATACAACGATTCCCCCCGTATCGGGTGCCCAGGTAACAGTTACCGATCAAAACGGCACGGTATTCAACTTTACCGAGGGCACAACTGCCGGTTGGTATGAGTGGGACCCCGCACAGAATGACAGCCAGCTGGGAGTGCCGGGTGTTACCTACAACCTTGAAGTGATTGCCGAAGGTGTGGAATATACGGCCACTACTACCACTGGAAGAGTGCCTGTAATTGATAGTCTCGCCTTCTATTTTGAGCCAGAAGGCCTTTTGCCTGAGTCGTGGTTTGCAGAGCTTTGGGCAAGAGACCCTGTGGGGCTTGGCGATGCCTACTGGATTAAAGGCTGGAAAAACGGCAGCTATTTGAATAAACCAGATGAAATACTACTGGCTTATGATGCCGGATTTAGCCGGGGATCACAGATAGATGGTCTTATATTTATCCCTCCAGTCCGACGAGGTACAGGAATAAACCCATCCTTTGAGGAAGATGAAAATGGAGAATTTCTTCCTGCTTATGTCGAGGGGGATTCCGCATACGTGGAAATCCACTCAATCTCAGGCGACACCTTCGACTTTCTTACCAATGTAGCCATACAAATAAACCGTTCTGAAGGATTCGGCGAGCTCTTTGCTCAGCCGCTATCGAATGTTCCTACCAATATTACACCTTCAGAAGAAGGAAAATTTGTAGTCGGCTTTTTCAATGTGTCGGCTGTGAGCAGTGCCGGTAAGCGACTGGTGGTTGATTGAGCACTATTGAACCGGCAGATAAGCCGCCTGATAAGTATGTTTATCAGGCGGTTTTTTTATTTTTCGCGCCGTATAAAAGATTCCTGATGAAAGAGTTGGTTCTCAAAAACGCTGAAACAGTTATCATTCGCAAAGTGGCGGCAGAAGACGCCGAAATGCTGCTTCATTTTCTACAAAACCTGAGTGCAGAAGCACAGTCAACATTCGCACCTCACGCTTTTGATGAAGCCACCATCCGGCATATTTGTGAAAACACAGCCGCCGACGGAATCCTCCGTTACGTCGCAGTTGATCAGGAACGCCGCTGCATTGCATACTCACTTCTTAAAACCGGCATCATATGGCACGATGCCGACCGCTTAACGCGGTACGGGGTGAACCTCTCGGAGCATTTTTATGGAACCTTTGCTCCCTGCGTAGCGGAAGCCTATTATGGAAGCGGCTTAGCACAAGAGATTCTCAGGCACATTGAAGAAGAAGCCCGTGGGCAGCAAATGAACCGGCTCGTTTTGTGGGGCGGTGTGCAAAAAGGCAATACCCGGGCCGTGCGCTTCTATAAAAAATCCGGATTCAGCATTGTTGGCGAATTCGCATACCACGGCCAAAATCTGGATATGGTGAAGGACCTCATGGAGATCTAAAGCCAAAACCAGCAAAACGAAGAGAGCATGAGTGGACTAACTATCTCGCAAAGAACCGGCTTCAGAACTTCTCTAATGGGGTGAACTGCAATTGCCACAATTAATACCAAGCGCATCTGCCCTGCTACCCCTTGGTTTGCTAACCATTGGCTCCCAAACCGTTCGGGCTGCCAAAATGAACGCTACCGACTCACTGCGCACGGAATAATATGCTAATGGAAAAAAATGGAAAAATTTCTTTATAGACAAGAAAATTTTCCATACCTTCGTTGGGTAACCAGCAAACAGCATGTTAGCAGAAGAACCCGAAGTTGTATACCAGCGGTATCAGCAGCCCGAGCTGGCAGATACTGCTAGTATTGTATTTTCCGCCCAAAAAGGCATATCGGCTACCATTTTCGATGATGTGGCTGGTTTATATGGCCATTATAACTACCTGGCCGAAGTAGTGGAGCTCAACCCAAAAACCATCCACAAGTACCAGGTTCAGAACATCAAATTCAGCCCATCCAAAAGCGAGCTCATGCTCAAGCTCGTGGCCCTTCATAAAAAAGGCCTTGAAACCTTCGGCCGCAAGGAGTCTTTTATCAACTGGCTCTCGAAGCCTGCTTTTGGTATCGATAATCGCCTGCCCCTCGATCTCATCAAAACCTCAGATGGTATCGATCTTATTTCCGATGAGTTAGATCGCATTCAATACGGCGATACAGCGTGAGGGTTTACAGAATTGCGCTGGCAAAATACAGCCACAGCCTGGTTGCCAGCGGACGGGAAGCCCGGTGGAACTCCAAGGGCAGTTTTGTCATCTACGCTGCAGCTACCCGTTCGCTCGCCTGCCTCGAAAACCTTGTTCACCGGGGAGGCGAGGGACTTGATAACCGCTTTATGACTATGGTTATTGAAATTCCTCAGGGTGTTAAGATCATTTCTGTTTATCCCGAAAGCTTGGACGGCGACTGGAAAAGCTACCGTGCGCAAAAACGCACGAGAGCTACTGGCGATGCCTGGTTGAAATCGGGCGACACGGCTGTGCTGAAGGTACCATCCGTAATAGTACCCGAAGAGCACAACTTTCTTATCAATCCCAATCACACCGATTTCGCAAAAATAAAACTGGCCGACGTAGAACCCTTCGACTTCGACCGACGGCTGTGGTAGATGGGGCAGAGCATCTTCGGCTAATGATGTAAAACATATTCACGAGTAAAGGTTTGCTCTCCCTTATTAAGGGTTGACATAAACCGGATCAACAACACCAAGCTTACCACCGCCAAAATAGCCATTATTGCCAGCAGCATGTAATCGCCTGACCCCACCCCTTTCATATTCATGACTAATGCAAGTCCCCCGATGGTGATGTCCATAAGTACAGAAAAAAACAGCATTGAAGGGCCGAGCAGTACACCCAATGGGTGTTTCTTAAGTAAAAGATTGCCCGAGATGGCCAGAGCGGGCAAGCAAACAGAAAGGTCGAGGGCATGAACAGGATTTGTGAGCAGGCCAACCTCCGCCAATATAGCGGGCGCTGTGCCTCTCAGGCTGGCAGGTACCAACTCCGCCAACCATAGAAAGTAAAATACAGCCGCTATCGCTATGAGATAAATGCCCGCTGCTTTCGACGGAAGGGCCACGGTATACCAGGTGCTCAATTCTTTTCTCTCCACTACCATCAGCATATAAAGTAGCAGGTAAAATGACAACCCCAGGATGGCGCAATACACAATGAACAAGCTGTTGAAATGCAAAGCAAAGCTGTAGATTGTAAAGGTGTAAATAGTATAAAACAAGGCTCCCGGAAGCAAGAGAACCCCTGCAGTCCTCTGATTATAAACCAGCACAGCCAAAATAACCATCAGCGGACTGAGCACAAAAAGATCGATCATGTCCTGCCCTATTACCTGGGCCTGCCAGTTGGGTGTTTCCTGCACGTAAAAGCCCGCGGTAAGTAAACCGTAGGCTGACACAAGAATCACCAGCACCGCAATTACCAGCGCCAGCGCCGCCACTGTTTTATATTGTAATCCACTCATGGGGTCCGAAGTTTGGCACAAGGTATTAACTACATGAAACTATTGCCGTGAGAGCGATCATCTGCCCTTTTGATTTTGATCATTCGAGAGGTATAGTAGCTCAGAAATGGAAAACATCAACTGAATATTGCCATATCTGAAACCGGAATCTTCCAATTCCGTAACTTGCATCTGGTATTGTCTATTTGTTTGATATCGTATGAAGCATTTTTTACACGCAAGCTTTTTTTGCACCACCCTCCTATTTGTTTTGCACACTTCCTCTCAGGCTCAGTTTATGGATAAGCTGAAGAAAAACCTGACGGAATCACTGACCGCCTCGCCTGAGCAAAAAGCACGGGACAAGCAAACCACCAGAGACACCACGTTTTACAACCTGGCTATTTCGCAGGGCTCCAAGGTCTCCTTTTACGACAACCGGGAAGATAACCAAAACGTCGTTTTCGCACTTTACAAAAACTACGAGGACGAGCAGGGCAACAAAATGGTAGAGCTCACACGTGCCGAAAAGGTATTCGACTCAAACCGTTCGGGCAGTATCGCACTCACCGTAAGTAAATGGAGCGCCCGTATGAACTTCCTTGGTGCACTCAACCTCCTTGTAGACGAAAACTACGGCGGCGGACTGGCAGGCAGCATGGTGAGCGATAAGGTGCTTTCAGCATACCAGGACAATAACCTGTTTGAGATTGTAGAGCTGATTACCGCCAACGACCGGCTGGACCTGCTCGAAAAATATGGTCTGGCAAAAACCATGATGAACCTGGCCATTCTGCATCATGCCCAGGGGCAGTTTATCCCTGCCAAAAGCTACTATGAGCAGACCAAAACGTTGATAGAACAGCAAATAAGCCCCAACAGCCAGGCAATGGCCGCACTACTCAACAACCTGGCCATTCTATACAAAGACCTCGGGCACTACACCGAAGCAGAAAGCACGATCGGGGAATGCATACGCCTGATGCAAAAAAATGGCTTTGGCGACAAGATGGAGTTTGCCGTAGCACAAAACAACGAAGCCATCATCCTGTTTGAGCTCGGGCGGAACGACCAGGCGGTAAAAAATCTGAGCAGTGCTATTGAGCTGGCAGGTAAGCACATCAGCGAAAAGGGCACCGATTTCACGAAGCTGAAAATAAACCTGGCGGTGATTTACCAGAACCAGAAAAAATACGCGGAGGCCGAAACCATTTACAAAGAGCTGCTTACGCTGAAGGAAAAGCGTTTCGGCAAAAGCAGCCCCGACTATGCCGAAATACAAAACCAGTTGGCGGGCCTTTATATGGAGCTGGGCCGCACCGCCGAAGTAGAGCCGCTGCTGGTAAACGCTGTAGATATTTACAAAAAGAAGCTGAAGGAAAACCACCCTGCCTACGCAGCCACGCTTCGCAACCTTGGCCGCTACTATTATTTCAGCGAGCAGTTTGATAAGGCAGCCAGCACCTTTAAAGATGTACAGGGCATTTATGAACGAAACTTCGGCAATAACCACCCCGAGTACATTGGCACGCTGGAAAACCTGGCTGTAACCTACTGGAAAAAAGGTGACACTGAAAAAGCCGACTCCTCATTCAACGCCCTGCTAACCAAACATACCGAGCTGCTGGAAAAATACTTCGGCGCTATGAGCGAAAATGAAAAGGGCAAGTACTGGGACAAAGTGCGCCCGTCGTTTCTGGCCTTCTACAACTTTGCTGCAGAGAACCACAGGCAGAAACCCGATCTAGCCACCCGGATGTACGAAGCCCACCTGGCCACCAAGGGCATATTGCTGAGTAGCACAGTGAAGCTTCGCCAGAGCATCCTCAGCAGTGGCAATCAGAAACTCATCGATACCTACCTGCACTGGGCAGGCCTGAAAGAATCGCTGGCGGGGTACTACGCCCTTTCGAAGGAAGAGCTGAAGGAGCAGAAGATAAACCTTGATTCGCTGGAGTCGATGGCCAACAACTACGAAAAAGAGCTGAACCAGCTTAGCAGCAACTTCTCCGATGCCAACAAGCTGCCGCATATAAAGCTGGCAGATGTAGCCGGCAAGCTGAAACCCGGCGAAATGGCCCTCGAATTTGTGGCATACCCGCAATTTGACAAATCGTTCACCGATAACAGCCACTACACCGTGCTGCTTATAAAAAATGGGGCCACAACTCCTGAACTTATCACGCTGCAAAACGGAAAAGACCTGGAGACCAAGTTTGCCAACGCCTACC
>CBFGTI010000142.1:0-14376 GCA_965651695.1 uncultured Imperialibacter sp.
CAATTGAAATAGAAAAGCTGCCTCAGATCGACGCCGTCATCTTTTCGCACGACCACTACGACCACCTCGATTATGGTTCGGTGCTGCAGTTGAAGGACAAAGTGAAGAAGTTTTATACGCCGCTAGGGGTGGGCGTGCATTTGGAGGAATGGGGCGTGCCCAAAGAAAATATACATGAGCTAAACTGGTGGGAGGAAATTGCGCACGAGCAACTAACGCTTGCCTGCACCCCGGCACGACATTTTTCAGGACGGGGGTTGACTGACCGGTTCGACACCTTCTGGAGTTCATGGGTAATAAGCAGCCCCGGACAAAAAATCTACTTTAGTGGCGATAGCGGCTATGGACCTCATTTTAAAGCCATTGGAGAAAAATACGGACCATTCGACTTTGCCATGCTGGAATGCGGACAATACGATACCCGCTGGGCCGATATCCACATGATGCCCGAAGAAACAGCGCAGGCGGCTGTTGACCTGAACGCCCGGCTAATGATGCCTATCCATTGGGGCGCCTTTGTACTGGCGCTACACGCATGGACCGACCCGATTGAAAGAGTGACGCGAAGAGCAGGTGAGTTGAATGTGCCCATCGCCACGCCGAAAATTGGAGAGCCCGTTGTGCTTAAAGCGGCTGGCTTTCCATCGGATAGATGGTGGGAAGCATTATAATACCGTCGTAGTGTGTGTGAATACCAAAGCAATGGACGATATCGTCTTTTACGGCCCGGCAGTCGATACAGAATTCTATTCTAAGAGCTTTTTTGATCTCCAAGCCTTTTTAAACGTGTAGCTAATATAACTGTCCCGATTCTCAGGAATCATAGCAGGACACCTTCCTTGTGCACGTTCTTGTACAAAGGAGAGTATTTTAACGAGGTTCGCCAAACCTCTTTGGGGTAAATAAAAGTGGATATTATCTGTCCACTTTCCAGTTCAATCTCGTAAAGTTGGTCCCTGAATTTATCCTCGATCTCATTAGTGACCTCCGGATCGTCAATCAGAATTACAATATCCCAATCAGAGTCGTTTCGGATAGTCGCCTCTCGCTCTCGATCCGAATAAAAACACCTCCGTCGAAGGATCACTTCCCTTGATAGTTTTTCGAATTGTTTCGATGATTTGACCTTCCTTCACGACAATAGCAAAGTTAATGAATTACTCCTCAGAATAGCACAATAACAGAATTCAGCTTTTCAATCCTGCTGAAAAGTTACCGGCTGTGTCCAGGCGGTTTCGAAGTCGCCTTCCTGAAAAGGATTTAACTTCAGCTTGTCAGAAACCACCTTTGCTCTTACAAACTGCAGCTCATTGCCTACCGCAAACTCCGCCGTTGCACCATCTACCTCTTTCAAAACTGAAGTGACTGTTTCACCGGCCCTGGCACCAATAAACTGAATGCGGTAGGTTACCCCCTCTTCGGTCGCTACATTCAGCTTCAGTATGTTACCTTCAAACGACAGCTCACTTAGCGTTACCCCTGTACTGCCGTAAAAATCGCCGGCCTCCATTGCTTCAATAAGCGACCGTGCGTTCAACGAATCGGCTCGCACCATCACCCAGCCACGTCCGCTGTTGCTATATGCACCACCAAACAGGTGATAATTATGACTGTCGTCGGTGGCCAGGCCATACATAAGCGGTTTCCCGGCGGCCTTATAAGCTATATTCACGAAATCCCATATTTCCTCCGTACCCAGATGCGCCGAATCGCCGTAGTTGTTCACCAGCGGATGGCCGTTGAATACTTCGAAAAAGCGTTCTCCGCTCAACGCCACCATGTCGTCAGGCGTAATGGCATAGTAAAAGTTGGGATGATTGATGTGAATGATCATCGGCTGGCCTGTCTCATTCCGTTGCTTAGCTACGGCATCAATGCTTTTTTGCAGTACTTCCACTACGCTGCTGCCTTCCTGCGGTCCCGTTAGCGCCTGCACGTTGGTGGCATTGAGGTGCAGCGGTTTGCCTTCAAAACTATTGGTAATCTCCTCAGACTGGATGATCAGGAATTTATCTTCTTCCGCAAACAGCGGTTCGTACTCCGCCAATGTTTTTAAGCGCACACTTATCCTGCCGGTATCCTCCCTGTATTCCACCCAACCGTCGCCGTACTTTTGCAAGTAAGCATCAAAAGCATCTCTGTAAGTTCCTCCTTTCGGTATCAGCTTCCACTTCTCTCCCTGTGCCAGCACGTTGTGGTCCGACAGCGCCACGAAGTCGTACCCATTGGCTCTGTACCAGTCCATTATCATTTCCGGAAATTCGTCTCCATCGCTCCAGTAGCTGTGGGTGTGCAGGTTGCCTTTGAACCACTGCTTGTCAGCGGCTGGCTTTTTTGAAGCGCAGGCATAGATACACAAAAGAAATGCAAGGAGAGGCAGTAGTTGTTTCATAGGTTTCGTCATTGTGTTCGCTAAACGAAATGTCTATATTTGTTAAATATAGACATTCATTTCATTATTACTGCAAATCTTTATGAATATCAGCTTCACTTCAAAACAAGAAAAATACATTGCAAATCAAATAGAATCAGGCGATTTTCAAAATGCGAGTGAGGTTGTTCGCGATGCGCTAAGAATTCACGAACAGTATCGCCACCACATTCTGAAGGAGCTTAAAAAAGCTATTGAAAAAGGCTGGGACGGAGAACCAAGCAAACGTAACTTACAAGATATAATAGCTGAGAAACACAGCAGAAAGATTTCCACAAAGGAGTAGTGATAAAAGACTATAAACTTTCTTTGGCGGCCGATGGAGATCTCAATGACATTTTTGACTATTCGGAAATCGAATTCGGATTCGAACAGGCGGTAAAATACATTTCTGAGTTTGAAGATGTTCTAAATCGCCTGGTCGCGAACCCGGAACAGGGCCGCAGGCGGAATGAAATCAAACCCGGGTTGAGAAGTTATCCAAATGATTCTCATGTGATTTTCTACCGGATCATGAAAGATCATTTGAGGGTTGTAAGGGTTCTTCACGAAAAACGGGATTATTCCCGATTGATAAAATAGCAGCTCGTAAGGCCTCGTGTTACCATGCTTGCAAAAAAACCTCCCGCTTGCGCAGGAGGCTTTAGTTTTATGGCACGAAAAGCTCTATAGCGACCAGGCCTTCGTTCCCGGCTCGTAGGGTATGCACATTTGCAACGGCCCCGGAATTGGGTCGTATGCCAGTACCCTTTCGCCCAACTCCTCGGTATTGAAGTAAGCAGACACCGTCATCGCTTTTATTTTCTTGAAAAACGCATTCACATCTTTCTTCGCCATGTCGGTTCCCCATACAGCAATACCGTACGACTCCGGCGTGTCGTATTGCGAAAGGAAGTCATTTTGCTCCTCGCGGCTGCATTTAGTAAATGCTTTGCCCTGCTTTTGCTCGCAATCTTTCAGGAAGCCGTCCAAATCTGCTTTAAACTGCTCTCTGGCCTCAGGTGAGTACACTACCGAAACAAATGCATCGATAGTTTGCGCCACTTTCATGTCTCTGGCGCCCGGTGTGCTGGTTTTTGGCAGAATAGCTTCGGTAACTTCCTCCAGCGCAGCTGCCTGGGGAGCGGTGAGCACGGCCGGCTGCCATGTCAGGTCGGGTGTTGATTCGCAACCGCTAAGGATCGACGAAAGCATGGGCGCGGTAAGTGTATAACCGGTGGCTAGTGCCATTCTTTTTATCAGTTCTCTTCTATCCATGGCTCAAACGTTTTGCTTTTTTAGTTGATCAACTGCGTAGTTGGCTGCCCTGGCAGTAATGGCCATGTACGTGAGCGATGGGTTCTGGCAGGCAGAAGAAGTCATACATGCTCCATCGGTTACAAATACATTGGGGGCGCCGTGCACCTGGTTAAACTTGTTAAGCACCGAGGTTTTGGGGTCGTTGCCCATGCGAGCGGTACCCATTTCGTGAATCCCCAGCCCCGGCGCCGTAACAGCGTCGAATATGCCTACGTTTTTGAAGCCGGCCACCTCCAGCATTTCAGCCGCAGAGGCGCCCATGTCTTTGCGCATGGTCAGTTCGTTTTCTTTCCATTCGCAGTCGATTGTGAGTGTAGGTATGCCATACGGGTCCTTCTTGTCGTGGTTCAGCCACACCCGGTTATCCTGGTAGGGCAGGCATTCGCCAAAGCCAACCAGCGCCATTTGCCACGGGCCCGGCTCCATCAGGCTGTCTTTCCACTCGGCACCAAAGCCAGGAACAGAGCCTCCCCTGCCTGCACCGGCACGCTCGGCGCCACCCTGGTAGCCAAAGCCACGGAGGTAGTCGGTACGTTTGGTTTCTTCATTGATATTGCGGAATCGCGGGATATATATGCCGTTGGGCCGGCGGCCTTTGTAGTACTTATCAGCAAAACCTTCAAACTGGCCGGTAGCGCCTACCCTGTAGTGGTGGTCCATCAGGTTGCGACCCAGTTGATCGCTGTCGTTGCCCAGGCCGTTCGGAAAACGATCTGAGATGGAGTTGAGCAGGATGGCCGTTGAGCCAAGAGCTGAGGCATTCAGAAAAATAATCTTAGCAAAGTATTCAGTAGACTCCATCGTTTCGGTATCCACTATGCGCACACCGGTAGCTTTGCCGGTTTTGTCGTCGTAGATCACTGAGTGCACTGCAGAAAACGGTCTTATGGTAAGGTTGCCTGTTTTGGCAGCGTCGGGCAGAGTGGAAGTAACGCTGCTGAAGTAAGCCGAAAAAGGGCAGCCACGGGAGCACCTGTTGCGAGACATGCAGGGGCCCCGGCCATTGTGCGCTACCGTAAGGTTGGTAACACGGCCAATGGTAAGGTACCGGTTTTTGAAGTTGGTTTCTATCTGCTCTTTGGCATGCTGCTCCACACAATTAAGGTCCATGGGCGGCAAAAACTGGCCGTCGGGCAGGTGGGGCAAGCCCATAGCCTGACCGCTTATACCAACGTACTTTTCCACATAGTCGTACCAAGGGGCAATATCCTTGTAGCGAATGGGCCAGTCTATACCAATACCCTCTTTCGCATTCGCTTCAAAATCCAGATCGCTCCAGCGGTATGTTTGCCTGCCCCATGTAATGGAGCGGCCGCCGGTATGGTAGCCTCGTATCCAGTCGAAGCGCTTCACTTCGTCGTACGGATTTTCTTTGTCGTTCACAAAAAAGTGCTTGGTATCCTGCCCTACCCACCCGGTACGGATTTGCACATAACGTTCCGTGGCTTCTTCGTGCGACAAGGCTCCTCCGTTAGGCAGGTCCCAGTTGTCTGAATGTGCGGTAGGATATTCGCCGTGTTGTACCGGTCTTCCCCGTTCCAGCACCAGCGTCTTTAGCCCTTTTTCGCAGAGTTCTTTGGCAGCCCATCCTCCACTTATACCGGATCCCACCACGATAGCATCGTACCGGTGTGTTTTCTCCTGCTCTTGCATTTTTTCTTGTGTAGTTTAGTTAAGTAAGGTTCAAAAAAAAAGATCAGCTTTGAATATAGACAATCAATTTTAATTCAAAATAAAAATTGACAGCATTTGACATTCATCCGCCAATATTCGCCAATCCCCCCGTCGATAGCGCAGCCTATCGAATTAATGGCAGCAGCCTTGCGAGGTTCGGCCCGCTCCGGTATATTTGTTAAGTTCAGCCACTTGCCTTAATTAAAAACCTTGTTGAGAAATAAGGTTTGTTTTTTTTATTTGAGCGATAGTCGACCTAGTCTAGTATGGTGTTGAGGAAGTGGGTACCAGGGAATTTCTCTTTCTCCCTTCAGTCTTGCAAGTCTTACTTATTAATTCCCCTGGCATTCGCCATGGTTTGGCTTTCGTCTTGCTCCTCGTCGCAGTACTCGGAGCTGGCGCTGGAATGCAAACCAGGTGGCCTCGCGGCAGAAAACAAGCCCTCTGCAGTTGACACATTTCCCATAAAAGCGCCTGACGGCAAATTTAATCCCGGTTTTACAACACACGGCTGGTGGGTGCGCACTGTGGTACGCAACCAAGGCAACAAACCGCAGGAGTATGCCATTGTGCTCAACAACCCCCACCTCAACCATTTAATAGCCTACCTGAATGGTGCAGACACCGCCGCATTCGAAACCGGCGACTTCATGGAGTTCTACAACCGGCCGCTGATCGACCGTGACTTCGTAGTGCCTGTACAGGTGCCTGCCCGTGATTCGGTACAAGTGCTGATGTGGCTCGATAAGAGTGGTGAGTCGCTGCAGATACAAGCCGAGCTATACACAATGGAAGAGCTCCGGATTTACCGGCAGGACGAAATGCTGTCGATGGGGCTTATACTCGGCTGGATGCTGTTCATTACACTATTTGGTGCATTTATTTACGTAAGCGTGGGGCAGCCAACTTACCTGTATTACACTCTGTATGTGGTTTCGTCTACCATGTGGATGGTTGCGCAGTGGGGCATCGGCTTCCGGTATCTGTGGCCTTTTACCGACGATTTTCCCTCCAAGGCGCGACCCATTTTTATGATGCTTAATGGCCTTCTGTTGCTGGTAGTAATCGTTACATTTTTTCCACGAAAAGACCGGAATAAAATCTGGTTCCAGGTTATAAAAGTATTGTGTGTGGCATCTGGCGCGCTCATCGTATTTGTATTTTTTCTTCAGTACAAAAACTTCTCTCCCGGCTTAAAGCTGTTTTTATTAAATACCGGGCATTTCGTCATTCTTGCGTGCATTATAAGTGCCATCGTTTACCTCTACAATTCTTACCGCGATGGCGAAAGGCTGACGCTCTATTATTTCTTCGCCATTGGCATGGTGCTTTTCGCCGGGCTCATCCTCAATCTCATCCAATATGGTTTGCATTTGCCCATGGAGCGGTTCGTAAACACCTATGCCAGCACCGTGGGCCTATTGGGCGAAACCACGCTAATCACCTTTGCATTGAGCCAGCGATACAACCTGTATAAAAAAGAAAAGGACCAGCTGGCTATTTCGCTGCTGGAAAAGGAAAAGGAGCACGCTACCAGGTTGGTAGAAACCGAAGAGCAGGAGCGAAAGCGCATAGGGAGAGACCTGCACGACACGCTGGGCGGCCTTCTTTCTACCATCAAAATAAATATTGAGCGGTTAAAACACAGGCAGCCGGAATTACGGTCGCTAATTGAGCCGATTGAAGAGCTAAACGAACAGAGCATCGCCGAGATGCGGAGTATCTCGCACAACCTTGTACCTGTAAACCTGGGCGAAAAGGGGCTTCAGAAGGTACTGGAGCACGCTATTAAAAGGCTCAACGGCAAAAACAACCTAAACTTTAATTTGTACTTCGATGTTAAAGCTGCACTAGATGAAGCTTTAGCTGTACATATCTACAGAATTTGCTTTGAATTGATTAACAACGCGGTTAAGCACGCCCACGCCGCCGATATAGACATACAGGTAGTGCAGGAGGTTGACAGCCTGCTCCTTATCGTTGAGGATACCGGAAAAGGATTTTTGCCGGAAGCTGCGAACGAAGGAATTGGCCTGAAAAATGTAAGGCACAGGGTAGCTTACCTAAAGGGAACATTAAGTATAGATAGCAATACCAATGGCACAACAGTTATTATTAACTTGCCATTGGGACTTCACATTAGCCAGCAAAATGAAAAAGAGAGTTTTACTATGCGATGATCACCACCTTTTTGGACAGGGAATAATATCATTGCTGGAAGATGAGCGGGACATTGAGGTGCTCGACATTGCCCTTAATGTTAAAGAATGTGTTTCAAAATGCCTTTCGCTGCAGCCCGATATCCTTTTGTTAGACTATTTCCTACCCGACGGCACAGGCCTCGACGTGTATAACCAGATTACCGATTTTATGCCTGAGCTAAAGGTAATACTGCTAACGATGGAGCGTGACCCTAATGTGATGAAAGCCTGCTACTCGGCCGGCATAGATGGCTATCTGCTAAAAAACATAAGCCGTGATGAGCTTATCGATGCAATAGAAAGGGTAGAGCGGGACGAAAAGTATTTTATGTGGGAGATGTCGGATACAAACACCGAAGTAGGCAGCGACCACAAAATCCACAAACTCAGCCACAGAGAAAAACAGATAGCCAAGCTTGTGGCAGAGGGCCTTACATCTATTGAAATATCTGAGCGGCTCAACCTGAGTGCCTTTACGGTTTCTACCCACCGCCGAAACATGCTGCAAAAGCTGGGCATTCATAACTCGGCGCAGTTGATAAACATGGTAAGAAATATAGCTTGAAGGGAGTAAGCAGCGCTGCCAGATAGCAAAATGCCCTGCAGTTCCATTTGTCCTGCAGAGCATAATTTATTTGCCGGAGAAATCAATAGTTACCCTATCACTTCCTTTAGCGTAGTTTCGTCATCTTCTTCTTTTTCGTCTACCTGCTCCACGTTAATCTGGTTGTCGAAGTCTCTTTCCTTTTTATTAAAAAAAATAGGAACCATACCTATGCCGGTGGCAGCAAGCAGTACAAGAAGCACAAAACCTATTGTTCGCAATAGCTTTTTAAACTTCTTCATGATGTCAAATAAGATTAGCCGGTGCTCAAAAAGCATCGGCGTTGGTGTTGGATCTATGAAATTGAGGAGGCTGTTTGCCAGCCTTGCAAGGAGCGGCTATACCGCTGGGGAGAGAAAAAGGGGCTCGTCGGTAGCCTGGGGGATGGTTTTGTGCTGGGTAGCCGGCACTTGTATAAGGTGCAATTGAATAGGTGATGCCTTTTGAAGCACCACCTTTACTAGTTCATTCTGATATGCCAATGCATTGGCCTGTAAACCCTGAAGTCTGTTCAGGGTCCGCTCATGCTCTCTCAAATCGGCCAGCGACCGCTTGTAGAACATCTTCCTTGTACCACTCAGTTCTTTGTAGTTGATGGCCTCGGTCTTCGCAGTCTGCTGATGAAAAGACGTGCGGCTGTTACAACCTGAAAAAGAAAAAACGCTTAATAAAAGCAGTGCAGAAAGCATCCACTTTATTAGCCCAACCCTACTAAAATCAACTGTAATCTTATTCATAACGGTTTAAAGATAGTGCGTTTTACGCTTCTGCTAAAACTCCACTCCATATTCTCATGCCAGCTACTTGTAAGAAAAAAGGTCTTTTTTAAGCTCCCCGCCTATTTTTTAGCGTTTACCGGCAAAACAAAAGTCTCCCCTAAAGGTGATATAAGTCACTGACGCCAACTGAGCGTCTGCCTACTTTTATTAAAGGCCAGGATTTACCGTAAAGGCTGCGTAATCCTGGAAGAAATTCACAAAGTAATAAAAACCGCAAAAATGAAAAAGAACATGGGTGGTACCGATAGGATTATCCGGGTGATAATCGCCATCGTCATAGCATTGTTAGTTTACAGCGAAGTGCTTACCGGTGTATGGGGCACGGTGCTTCTGGTATTGGCAGGCGTATTTGTACTTACCAGCCTGGTAAGTTTCTGCCCAATCTATACGCTCTTTGGCATCTCGACCTGCCCTGCTAAAAAGACTGCCTCGTAGAAGACAGCAATTTGCTATCCGGAAACTGCCAGTTGCGGCTCGGCTCTCCTGCGGGAGAAAAAGATAACCAGGCTGGCAGTAACAAACATTATTAAGCTGTAGATAGCAGCAGGCGTTGCCATTTGCGAGTTGTTCAAAATAACGGGACTGAGTGCTATTGCTATGGCCAAAGTACCGTTTTGTATTCCCGTTTCAATAGATATCGCTACCTGTTGCCTGAAGTCCAGCGCCAGCGCTTTGCCAATCAGGTAGCCCAAAGCCATACCCGTGAGGTTGAGCAGCAAAGCCGCCATGCCTGCCTGCTCGAAAAAAGGAATAATGTTGGCTCTCTCCTTCAGAATAGCCAGCAGCAGTATTACCACAAAAAACACTGCCGATACTATATTCACTGCCTTCAGCGATTTTTCAGTAAAAGCAGGGAAGCGCTTTTTGATGTACATGCCAAGGGACACCGGTAGAATAGTAACGACAAATATTTGAAGAATAGTAGTGGCCAGAGGAAGCTGTACGGCTTGCGCTCCACCCATAAAATGAAACAGCGCCATGTTCAAAAAAATGGGAATGGTGAAATTGGTGATCACGGAGCTGATAGCCGTAAGCGTGATGGACAATGCCAGATCGGCCTTGGCCAGGTGACTGATAATGTTGGAGGTAGCGCCCCCCGGGCATAGTGCCAGTAGCATAATACCCACTGCCAGCTCAGGCGCCATATTAAACGCCGACGCCACGGCGAAACCGATGGCAGGCAACAAAAGCAGCTGACATACGACACCGGCTACTACTGCCTTGGGGTAAATCATTATTCGCTTAAAATCATCGAGCGTGAGTGTCATCCCCATACCCAGCATAATAATGCCAAGTGCCAGGGGAAGGAAAAGGGCCGTTACGATAGACTGCTCCATGTAGAGTTAGGGTGGTTGTGACAAAACAAGATAAGCAGATTTTTGAGAATAGCTAGGCGCTGCCAATCTCGATTCAGCATTTGGATATTTCCCTGCATGCCCATGACCACAATAACACAAATACTCTCTTTGGGGTATTTCCCTGCCCTCCTATAACGCCGATATTTCAATCGTAAAGCTCCGCTCCTATGACTCGATTCATTCTCGTACTTCTACTCACCTGTTTTTCATTTGCCTCCCAGGCTCAAAAGTCGAAAGGCGACAGCTACTATGAGCAAGCCAGGGCGCTGTTGGA
The DNA here is from genome assembly GCA_965651695.1 of uncultured Imperialibacter sp. GTDB lineage: Bacteria > Bacteroidota > Bacteroidia > Cytophagales > Cyclobacteriaceae > Imperialibacter. The sequence continues at coordinate 10,621 of CBFGTI010000142.1, forward strand.
TAAAGGCGACATCAATAAATCGATCAAGGCTTTTAACAACGCGAGAGCCGAGTACATAAAAGAGGCCAATTGGCACAGCTACTGGGTGAGCACCCAAAGTGTAGCCATTATGTACCAGGAAACAGACCGGTGGGACGAGTCGGCCAAAGTACTGAAAGAAGCGGAGGGTAAAATACCGGTTACGCCCGACAACTATCCCCGCCTTGGTATGCTGCAGGATAACCTCGGCTTCTACTACCTCGAAATGTACCAGCTCGACGACGCCGTAAAAGCGTACACCGCTTCCATCAATTTTTATGAGAAGGCAGGTGCTGGACATGCCGCCGACATTGCCTTTGAGAAGGTAAACCGGGCAGTGGCCTACAACTACCTCGCGCAGTTCGATAAGGCGGCCGCAGACATGGAAGCCGCCATTGCATTTTACTCAACCGATCTCGAAACGGAGCCCCTTACCCTGGCTGAACACTACCGCACACTCGGCGCCAACTACAACGAAATGTCGGCATACGATAAAGCAATACAGAACTTCGATATCGCTCACAAGCTGGTGGCACGCTCCAACGAGCAGGAGTTCAAAGCTAAGGTTTTTAACGACCTGGGAATTGCCTACCTGGCAAAAGACAATTTTGACCTTGCCCTTCAAAATCTGAACTCGGCCAAAACTATTAATCAGTCGTTATTTGGCAAGGATGCCGACCACTATGCCACCAACATCATCAATATAGGCAACGCTTACGAAGGCATGGGCGACCTGGAAACTGCCATGAAACTCTACCAGCAAGCATTGGAGATTTTTAACAACACGCCGCCTTCGCAAATTACAGACGTTACCGACCTGCTGATGAACATTTCGAGGATAACCGACGACCTGGGCATGACCGCGCAATCGAAGCTGATTCAAGAACAAGCGCTGAACCTGGCAATAAAGGAATTTGGCCCGAATAATTTAATAGAAGCCGACATCTACACTCGCATGGCCGCCACGGCCTTTACCAATGCCGAATATGACGCCTCACTCAACTTCAACTTCAAGGCACTTTCACTTCTTCAATCCAACGAGTACCCTCTTAACGAGGATTACGCAATTATCTACACCAATATAGGGCAAGCATACGACGAACTTTTCGAAATAGACCTGGCTCTTCAATACAAAAACCAGGCGCTGGAGCTGTACCGCCAAATTCACGGCACGCAGCACCCCAACATAGCCATGGCTATCGGGAACATCGGCCTCAGCTATGAAATGAATGGAGAAAACGACAAGGCACTGGAATATTTGAGCAAATCGCTGGAGATGCGGCTGGCTACGCAAGACCCCGCCCACGACGATGTGGGCACCACCTACCTGAATATCGGCTTCCTTCATCTTAAGAAACTAGACTACCAGCCGGCAAAGGAGAATCTCGGGCAAGCACTGGCTGTTTACCAGGGTTACAACAAAAATGTAACGAAGGCGATGATACACAATCGGCTGGCAGTGTGCTACCTGATGGAAAAAGACCTGACCAAAGCAGCTTTGCACTACCAAAAAGCGATAGTAGCCAACGTGCTCAATTTTGACAACGAAAACCCGGAGTCGAGCCCGGTGCAGCCTGATTTTCTCGGCTACTACGAAATGATCATTTCGCTGGTGGGCAAGGCGGACATTTATACAAAAAAAGGCGATGTGGCAAGCCTCAGTAAAGCCGCCGCTCAGTTGGATGCAGTAGACAAAATACTAACCGAAAAGGCTTTAAAGCTGAACAACCCCAAAGACCGCCTGGAGCTTGCACAGGTTAACTTCTTCTTTACCGAAGCCGGTATGCTGCTGGCCGACCAGCTTTTCAAAGCCACCAAAAACCCAGCCCACCTCGAAAAAGCCTTTTATTACTCGGAGCGCAACAAAGCCAACGAGCTATATGCCGACATACAGGTAAGCAAAGCCGCCACGCTGGCCAAAGTGCCAAAAAAACTTAGCGAACGCAGGCAGGAGATATCGGCTCGTATTAACACGATGGAGCAGCAAATTGCCGATGCCTACACAGCCAAAAACCAGCAACTGATTACCCAGCTGAAGGCTAAGCAATTTGACCTGAGCAAAGAGTATGAGGCCATTCAAACAGAAATTAATGGCGTTTCGCCCAGGTACGTGGCCGCAGCAGGCCAGCGAAGCCTGCCGGGATGGGGCGACGTAAAGAGCCATCTTGATGCTAAAACCGCCCTGGTGAGCTACGTCATCACCGACTCGGCAAAATATGTGCTGGTGGGCAACCAAACGAAGCTGATTCTGAAACAACTGCCTACGGCTGCTGACCTCGACCGGCTCGTAAGGGCCTACCGCAACCAGATTAAATACAAGAGCCCAGCCTTCAAAAAGATAGGCGACCAGCTTACCGATCTTGTTTGGGCGCCCGTTGAAGAAGCTTTTAAGGAACTAGGGGCTATTGAAAATGTGATCATCATTCCAGATGGGCCCCTGAGCTACCTTCCGTTTGAAGCACTGGGGAGAGGGCAATTCCTGCTGAAGAAATACAATATCCGCTACCAGCTTTCCGGTGCCATGATGCTCAATGCCGGTGAAAACAGGGTGCGCAACAAGCCCTCCATGATCGCGATGGCACCGGTGTTTGCAGACGAAGAGAGCAGTTTTCTGAACAAGTCGTGCCAGCGGTTTGTAGAAGCTACCCAAAAAGCCGACACCTCCACCAGGGCATTCAGCCTCAATGGAGAGTACATTACACCCCTGCCTGCCACCGAAACGGAAGTGCAGAAAATTCACCAAATACACACCGACAAAGACATATTCTCCAGGTTTTTTCTAAAAGAAGCAGCCCGTGAAGAGCTGATTAAAAAGGGAGAGCTGGAGCAGTTCGACTACATACATCTGGCAACGCACGGCATTGTAAACAGCCAGTATCCCGAGCTATCGGGCCTGCTGCTCACCCAGGATCCGAAGTCCCCGGAAGACGGTATCCTGTATACCGGGGAAATATTCGGACTCAACCTCAAGGCCGACCTGGTTACGCTTTCTGCCTGCGAAACAGCACTTGGCAAGAAAGTGGAAGGTGAAGGCGTGCGTGGGTTAACTACGGCCTTCCTGTATGCAGGTGCTAAGAGCGTGGTGGTTTCGCTATGGAAGGTGGCCGATGAAAGCACAGCGCAACTGATGATTGAGTTTTACACGCAATTGCTGGCGGGCAACGACAAGGTAACGTCGTTAAAAGCCGCCAAGCTCAAACTGCTGGCTGGCGGCACTTTTCAACACCCCTACTATTGGGCTCCTTTTGTGCAGATTGGCGGGAATTGACCTCATAACCGTCCTCCCTCACATCCCTATCTGTCGCCGCCCCGGCAGGCAGAGGGATTGTGTATATTTGCCGCATGAACTACAACAACATCCCCCCCTTCTGGTCGTGGTTTGAAGACAACCTCGGGCGCATACGCACGGTACTGCAAAACCCTTCGCATGCCGACAGGGAATATGTTGTAAATTCGCTCGACCACTTTATTCTCAGCATTGGAATGTTTACCTGGGACATAGAAAACGGAGCAATAAAACCCTGGAGCCTCGTTATTTCTCCCAACGGAGATCCTGAGCTTTTGGAGCTTAGCAGGGCCATTGTGGAGCAAGCGCCCGAGCTGGCCGACTGGGAGTTTTACCCGGCAAAACCTCGAAAAGCCCAGCCCCTTAAGTTTGTTGTATACGACGAAGCCGCAGACCAGCAGCCGGTGGATGCATCTCCCTGGCGTTACCTGCTTTTGCCAAAAGGTGAAGGG
>CBFGTI010000143.1:0-14233 GCA_965651695.1 uncultured Imperialibacter sp.
GGCAATTGCATTTAAAATCTTGTCTTCGAAATTCTTCTTTTTTTACCACGTCGGCCTACCCCTAAAGGGAAAAGAAGAATTTCGAAGCCGTTTCGCCCTTTAGGGCAGCCGACGTGGAACGGGGTAAATAAACGGCTTTGAAATTTATTTCACGAATCAGTTTTAAATGCGTTTGCCCTGAGCCTTTGAAAAAGGAGTGGCAGCATTTCGCAGCCGCCACTCCTGTGAGGCGTTAGTCCTTATTTTTGTACATGTTTCTATGCGCCTTGTGAATTTGCTTCCATTTCTGCTTCTTTTCAAGCATGGCCAGCACGTCTGTTTTCGTAGCCAGGTACTCCAGCTCCCTTTTCATTTTCAGATAATTCTCCCAGTGCGCCCTCGATATTTCGCCGGCATCAAGGGCTGCTTTAACAGCGCAGCCCGGCTCGTCGGTATGGGTACAATTGCCAAACTTACACCTGGCCAAGTATGCGCCGAGGTCCTCGAAGGCACCTTCCAGCTGTTCTTCGCTGCCCCAGAGCTGGAGCTCCCTCATGCCGGGGGTATCGATCAGTATTCCACCGGCGGGCAATACCACCAGTTCCCGCCGGGTTGTAGTATGCCTCCCCCTCGAGTCGCTGGCCCTGGTGGCCCCTGTAGCCAGGCGCTCTTCCTGTAGCAAACTGTTGATGAGTGTCGATTTGCCAACACCTGACGAACCCACGATGGCGACGGTAGACCCAAAAGCAATAAAAGGAGCCAGGGCCGTCAGCTGATTTTGTGCGGCAGAAACCGTTAGTACCGGCACATTTTTGATGCGCTCCTTTACCTCGGCCACCACTTTTGACAGATCCGGGCAAAGATCCGCCTTGTTCAGCACTATTACCGGCGCCACATTTTGTGCCAGTGTGAGGTAGCGCTCCAACCGTGCGAGATTGAAGTTGTCGTCGAGCCCCTGCACGATAAACAGGCGGTCGACGTTGGTAGCGAGCACCTGCTCTTCCGCCTTCTTGCCCGGTGCCCTGCGAGAAATTACGGATTTCCTATCCAACACCTGATGAATGATGGCTCTATTGGCGTCTGTTTCGGTCATTAGCACCCAGTCGCCCACCTTTGGCAACTCGGCATCGGAAGTTGCCATGTAAAACAACCGGCCCGTCGCCTCAGCCTTGTATTCGCCTTTTTCGCAAAGCACCGTGTAGTTGGTTTTATTTTCTATAGCCACCCTGCCAATAAGCGGCTCCGGGAGTGTTGAACGCTGTAATTGATCTTCAAAGAATTTATTCCAGCCCAATGGGCATAATTGAGGATATTTCATTTCCATGTTTATTAAGAAAAACAATAAGCTATTGCTTGCTCAAACTGAGCAATGGGAATCTGACTGCAGGGGGTGCAGTCTCTAGGCTATTCCCTTACGGAAATTGAAAACGATGTTTTGCAGAAGTGCCAGAGGCTGTTATTTTCTGTAAAATTAAACGGAATTCTTGTGATTTAAAAAGTTGCGACCATTTGTAATAGCAGATGAACAAGCCATTAGACAATATTGGTGCAAACGAGAAGGGTAAAGAATCCTTTTTTTGATATTACGAAGTTGCCAACTCCGAAACGGTCATATTCCATCAACGACCTAAGAAACCGAATTTCGGAGACGAGGAAAAAGATCGAGGATAAAAAATAATACGTTTAAGGCTCCGCGTTACGACCCGACTCCAGTCCTCACATCATTCTCCTGCCGTCTTTCAACTTCAGTACCTTATCCACACACTCCGGCAGCTCCTCCTCATAATGCGTGATATAAATGAGGGTAACACCTGAAGCGGCGCAAATGGTATCTATCAGCAGCCGAATCCTTTTTTGCTGGGCGGCATCCAATCCCTGGCACGGCTCATCAAGTATCAACAGCGTTGGATTCTTTATCATGGCCCTGCCAATGAGAATAAGCCGCTGGACAGCCGGCGGAACAGTCTCAAACTTACTTGCTGCATCCGCTTCGACCTGAAGGATACGGAGCCATTTTTCCACCAGCAATTTCTCCTGCTCGCTGAGCTGGCCGGCGACTCCCATCGTATCGCGAAACCCGGAGGCAAGCACATCCCTGCAGGTGGACCCGGTATGGAAATACTGTAGCAATTCGGGAGACACAAAGCCGATGTTCTTTTTAATGTCCCAGATGCTTTCTCCGCTTCCCCGCTTTCGGTCGAACAGCACAATGTCGTTTGCATAGGCCTGAGGATTGTCGCCGTTAATGAGGCTGAGCAGTGTGGATTTACCCGCACCATTTGGTCCCTGCAGCGCCCACCTTTCTACCGGAGCGATTTCCCAGCTGATGTTGTCGAGTATAGGGTGCAGGCCATACCTCACGGTTACATTCTGCAACCTTGCAATAAGTTTGAAGCCTTTTTCAGCTCCCGTGGGAAGAAGGTTTTGAAGCTCTTCGGCCCCAATCACTGTTACTTCTTCCAAAACCCGAATCTGGTTAAAATGCTGGCGCTCAAACACCCGAACGATTTGGCAACGATCCAGAAGTGCGGCATGAGTAGCAACAGCCGGTATTTCAGCCAGCGTAGTCGCCATTACAATCGTGGTGCCTTCAGATACAATCTGCTGCAGGATTGAATCGAAGCGAGACCGTGTGTCCACATCCAGACCAATCGTGGGGTTGTCGAGCAGGAAGATGACCGGATTCTGCAGAAGTGCGGCAGCCAATCTTAGCCTTTTTGTCTCTCCATTACTAAGTTTGATTAGCTGCTTTGGCAATAATGCCCCTAGCTGAAACAGCTCCACAACTTTTTGAACCGGCCAAACCCGCTCACCCCTGGCGGATGCTTCTATTTCTGCGAGGTACTCTTCTACCGTTGGGGCGTCTTCAGAAAAAGCGGCATTGAAACGCTGCTGGTAAAAGAATTCGGTGGTATTTGAAAGGTTTCTGAACTGATACTTTGCAGGAAGATAGCTGATAAGCTGCCGAAAGCCGATGCCACCAAAAGACGGGTGGCTCTTTACATATCTATTATAAAACGGCCGCAGAATGTTACCACCCACTATGTTACAGTTTCCGGCAATCACGTCTAGAAGCGCACTTTTACCGGATCCACTTGGGCCCAGCAGCACCCAATGCTGCCCTTTGCGTACTTCGAAGCTAAGCCCGTTAAAAATCACCTTCTCGCCATAGCGGGCGGTTACCTGGTCGAGGCTAAAAAGAAGCTCAGGTTCCATACAGTCGGTCTATTTAATCGGCATTCTTTTGAAAGGTTTCGACGGATCGAACAGCTTGCGATAAGTGATGTGCACCTTCACCACACTTGCCCCAACTTGTTCCACCACCTTTATCATCAATGGATTGAAGTCGCCAATCCAGTTCATTTCATAGTCGGGGTAGCGGGGGTAATCGTCCTGCACCATCTTGCGGGTGGCCATAATCAATGCCCCGTCGAGCCCTTTTCCCTGATGCCCGGGCACGATGCCAAACACCAGACCAAACATCTTTTTGCAGGTTTTGCGCCAGGTATGGTACAGAAATTTGATCTTGCCGATAAGGTCCAGTTTCCCGTTTACATGGCGGAATATCTGGTTTACTTCGGGCAGATTAATAAAAAAGGCTACCGGTTCGCTTTTGTAGTAAGCAAACCAGATTATTTTTTCGTCCATTATTGGCTTTATCTGTTTCATTATGGCGATGGCTTGCGGTTTGGTCATTTTTGCCACGCCGGCATGTTTGCCCCAGGCTTGGTTGTAAACTTCCAGAAAGTCGAGTGCATACTTCGCGAGATTGCTTTTTCTGATGTGTTCGAAGGCGTAATCGAGGTCTGCGGAAATTTTGTCTGCTTTGTACTGTAGCCGATCGGCCAGGGGCGCAGCTGTTTTTCGTCCGTAGGTTAGCTGTTTAAAGTACGTTTGGAAGCCATAAGCCTCAAAAAGCCGTTGGTAATAGGCGAAATTGTAATTGCACCGGTAGTTTGGGTCCACGTCAAAGCCTTCGACCAAAAGGCCCCACCATCTATCTCGCTCCCCAAAATTGATCGGGCCGTCCATTGCTTCCATACCGCGCGCCTCAAGCCACTGCCTGCAGGTATCGAAAAGAAGAAAGGCGGCCTCTTCGTCATCGATACATTCAAAAAAGCCCATGCCACCCGTGGGTTGATCGTTATCCTTCAGCGCTTTCTTTCTATCAACAAATGCCGCTACACGACCAATGGTATGGCCTGCATCGGTGGTGAGTATCCAGCGGGCACATTCTCCGTGACGAAACGCCTTGTTTTGCCTGCGATCGAAAACGTTCTCAATGTCTTTGTCGAGCGGGCGTATCCAGTGCTGCCTGCACACAGCATCAGCGGCAGGGGCTGTGTAGAGCCTTACCGGAAGCATGAGAAACTCCCCGGCCAGCTGCTTGGTAGTTACTTCAACGACCTTCACTTGCAACTGCAGGGTTGGAGATAAAACATCATATCCGGCATGAGCTTAAAATCATTTGCTTATTCCTCACAGCTTGGTTTAGTTAACGACCTTTCTGCCTCTTCATTTTCCAGAAAACCAGCTTGGCTCCCGGTGTTCTTGCCTGTCAAAGCTTTATGCGAATGTCATTTTTTAATAAACCCAAATTACCTAATTTGACAGGAATCCGATAACGAATGGAAAATTTAGAAAGAGCCTTGTCGCTAATGGGAATAGGCATGATCACCGTATTCCTGGTGCTGTGCCTGGTAGTGCTGGCAGGCAACTTCCTGATATGGCTGATCAATCGCTACGGAACTCCGGATGGGGGCCGGGTTGGAGCCTCCTCAGGCAACTCAATTGTAACCGGGGGTCGTTCCGATACTAACAACCTCTCGCCTAAGGAAATTGCCGTTATTACATCTGCTGTTTTGCATGCCACCCGTGGGCAGGGTAAAGTTGAGAAAATAGAGCGTAAATAGTTTTTTATAAAATAACCTGAAAATGAGTAGAGAAGTTGGACTTTGCCTTGTCTACCGCGATATGTGGCAGTCGTCGGGCAAATACATGCCCCGCAAAGATCAGTTGGTAAAAGTGGCAGGCCCTATCATTAACATGGGCTGCTGGAGACGGGTAGAAACCAATGGCGGGGGCTTTGAACAGATCAACCTTTTGTATGGCGAAAACCCAAACCATGCCGTACGGGCCTGGACCAAGCCTTTCAACGAAGCGGGCATACAAACCCAAATGCTGGAGCGAGGCCTCAACGGCCTTAGAATGTACCCCGTGCCGATGGACGTGCGGGAGCTGATGTTTAAAGTGAAAAAGAAGCAAGGCACCGATATTTCCCGCTCCTTTGATGGCCTCAACGACACCCGAAGCATCGCCAATTCCATCCGGCTGGCAAAAAAAGGGGGAATGGTAGCACAGGCTGCCCTTTGCATTACCCATAGCAAAATTCACACGGTCGACTACTTCGTTAAAATGGCCGGTGAACTTATTGACGCCGGGGCCGATGAAATTGCTGTGAAAGACATGGCAGGAATTGGCCGTCCGGTTTCCATAGGGTTAATAGTAGCGGGAATCAAAGCTATTAAGAAAGACATACTGGTGCAGTACCATGGCCATTCCGGTCCCGGGTTTTCGGTGGTGTCGTCGCTGGAGGCCGCCCGGGCAGGTGCCGACATTATCGATGTAGGTATGGAGCCACTCTCGTGGGGTACCGGCCATGCCGATTTGCTCACGGTGCATGCCATGTTGCGGGATGCAGGGTTTTCAGTGCCCGACATCAATATGAAAGCCTATATGCAGGTGCGGTCGCTTACCCAGGAGTTTATCGACGACTTTTTGGGCTACTACATCGACCCGAAAAACCGGATGATGAACTCACTGCTGATCGGCCCTGGCCTGCCCGGCGGTATGATGGGCAGCTTAATGGCCGACCTTGAAAAGAACCTGGCGTCGGTAAACAAATCGCTGGAGAAAAAGGGGCAACCGCCGATGACACAGGACGACCTGCTGATTCGACTCTTCGAGGAGGTGGAATACATTTGGCCAAAGATGGGCTACCCGCCGCTGGTAACTCCCTATAGCCAGTATGTGAAAAACGTAGGCCTGATGAACGTGATGCAGATGATAAAAGGGAAAGACCGCTGGAGCATGCTCGACGACAACACCTGGGACATGCTGCTGGGCAAGGCGGGACAGCTGCCGGGACCGGTTGACCCGGAGATAGCGGAGCTGGCAAAATCGCAGGGCAGAAACTTTTTTAAAGGCGATCCGCATTCGCTGTACCCCAACGAGCTGGACAACATACGGGAAGACATGAAAGAAAAAGGCTGGGAAACTGGCCCCGACGAGGAGGAATTGCTAGAATTTGCCATGCATCCGCAGCAGTATGTCGACTTTAAAACCGGCAAAGCCAAGGCTGCTTTTGAAGAAGATTTGAAGAAAAAACGCAGCGAGACTTCGTCAGCCCCTGTACCAAACGCAGCGGTTCCGCTCATGACCGGCAGGCAAACTTTAACGGTCGAAGTAAACGGAGAAGCATTTAATGTGACTGTGGCCATGGGCGATGCTGCTAAAAGGCCATCAGGCGGCACTCCGGTATCCCGTTCTTCGGCCCCTGCAACATCCGGTAATGGACTTACTGCCGAAATATTATCGCCACTGGAAGGAAAATTCTTTCTGACCAAAGAGCCAAGCGAGAAGCCATTGAAGCCGGGTGATGCTGTGAAAAAAGGCGACACCATCGGCTACATAGAAGCCATGAAAGTGATCAATTCCATTTCGGCCGATAAATCGGGAACGGTAGTGGAGGTGTGCGTGACCGACGGCCAGGACGTTGCCGACGACGATGTGCTGGTGATATTGAGGTATAATTAATTTACAAAATCGGACAATGTCGTTAGTTAGAGATTTATTAACCTCTCTCTTACCCTCACTGGCCGTGCGCCTCCAAAAGAGGGACAGTCGGCCTAACTAACGACATTGAAAAATTGGCTTTAACATAGGTAATCTCCTGATGGAACTACTGGAAAAACTTTACCGAATGACGGCGCTGGGCGACCTTTTTTCTCAGCCCTCCTACCTGCTGATGATCCTCATTGCTTTTGGGCTACTTTACCTGGGCATTGTGAAAAAGTACGAGCCCTTGCTGCTCGTGCCAATTGCTTTCGGGGTGCTGCTGGCCAACTTCCCCGGCGGCGGCATGGGTGTAGAAAAAATTGAGGAAGGGCTCACCTTGCCGCAAATTGCCGAGCAGCATGGCATCATGAACTTCCTGTATTATTCGCTGATAAAAACAGGATTCCTGCCGCCGATCATTTTTATGGGCGTAGGTGCACTTACCGACTTTGGGCCCATGCTCAGAAACCTGCGGCTGGCGTTCTTTGGCGCCGCCGCTCAAATCGGCATTTTTGCCGTGCTGCTGGCCGCTGTTGCCTTTGGCTTTACGCTGAAGGAAGCGGCAGCCCTGGGCATTATTGGCGGTGCTGACGGCCCAACCGCCATTTATACCACCATTAAGCTCGCCCCTCACCTGCTTGGCCCTATCGCCATCGCAGCCTATTCGTATATGGCGCTAGTGCCGGTCATCATTCCGCTCGTAGTGCGCTTTTCTATGACCAAAAAGGAGCTGGCCATCAACATGAAAGAGCAGGACAAGCTGTTTCCTTCCGCCACGCCTATTAAGAATTTGCAGGCGCTAAAGATCACTTTCCCTATTGTATTGGGGACCATCGTGGCCATCCTGGTGCCGTCGTCTGTGCCGTTGGTTGGTTTTCTGCTGTTTGGCAACCTGGTAAAAGAAATCGGCGTAAGTACCGGCCGGCTTTACCAGGCCACATCTGAAACCATTCTGAATTCGGCCACCGTGTTTCTCGGCCTTACCGTAGGCGCCACCATGACGGCCAAAGCATTCCTCAACTCGCAAACCATCATGATAGTGGTGGGAGGCTTTATAGCATTCGCCATCTCTATTTTGGGCGGAATTGTGGCGGTGAAGATCTACAATGTGTTTTCAAAGAAGAAAATCAATCCGCTTATCGGTGCAACAGGCCTGAGCGCTGTACCCATGGCCTCCCGTGTTGCCAACGAAATAGCGCTGAAACACGACCCCAGCAACCACCTGCTGCAGTACGCTATGGCCAGCAACATTTCCGGCGTTATTGGCTCGGCTGTAGCGGCAGGGGTGCTAATTTCTTTTTTGGGGTGATTTGTAGTTTTTTCCACCAAAGGTTTGAGCCTATGCGGGAAATGCAGGGTTTTGTCAACCATTCGAGTTCCAGAAATTGGAACCAAATCCATTATTGCTTATGTTTATGCTGTGAAAGTGATCTCCAGGAAAATTCTGCGAACCTTCTGGGAAAAGCATGCAGACGCTGAAACAGCACTCAGGATATGGGAGAATAAGGTAAAGAAAGCCGATTGGAAGAATACCCATGACATCAAGAAGGACTTCGGCGATGCGGATGCTGTGGGAGATAACAGGGTGATCTTTAATATCAAAGGAAATCATTACAGGTTGGTCGCCATCGTTATTTTTCGTAACCATAGGGTATATGTGCGGTGGGTGGGAAGTCACGCTGAATACGACCGGTTAGATGTGCAAAAAATATAACAATGAGTACGATAAAGCCAATCAGATCGGAGCAGGATTATGATAACGCTATTGCCAGGATCAACCAGCTTTTGGATAAGAACCCGGAACCTGGGAGCGACGATGATAATGAGCTTGACGTATTAAGTACCCTGGTGGAGGTCTACGAAGACGAGCATTACCCCATTCTTCCTCCCGACCCCGTTGAGGCCATCAAATTTGTGATGGAAGAAAGGGGAATGGATAACAAACAACTTATCCCGCTTCTGGGCACAAAGAGCAGGGTCTCCGAAATAATGAACCGCAAAAAACCTTTCACGCTCAAAATGATCTACAAATTGCACCGTGCTTTGGGGCTTCCCCTCGAAATTTTTATCAATGAAAGTCTTTTGGGCAACACCCTTCCGAAGTAAGAAAGCCGGCCTTGGGCAAATTTTAATCATTGAAATATCGAAGCACTATGAGTAAAATAATCGCTTATAGCCTTGTGCCCGGGTCACCCACTCATCCCGGGTTTTTGATAAAGGAAGAGCTGGAAGCCCGGGGCATGAAACAGAAATACTTGGCGGAAGCTATGTCAATTTCGGCCACCGTGCTGTCAGACTTAATAAACGGCCGCAGGAATGTGACTGCTGAGTTAGCCTTGAAGCTCGAAAAGACTTTAGAGATTCCAGCCATTTTCTGGATGAATTATCAGTCGCAATATGAACTTGATCTGCTGCGGAAAACTGAGCCGGTTTATTGACCGATGCAGGATTTCTTGAGCACATAATGTGAGTGAGGAACAACGCCCCAGGAATCACTCGCCGCAGTACAGCATGGTCACCAATAATTCCGGGGTGATTGTTTCGGATTTAGTAGCCGGAGTGCTAATTCTTTTATGGAGTGACGGACGTTAATTGATTTTAAGAAGTTCCATATGCTGTTTCGAAAATGTAACCGTATCGATTTTCTCATTCACCTTAATTTCGATAAGATTTCTTTCATTCACCGGATTGTCGATATTCTCAGTCCCTATTATCCGGGTAGGCCAAAGTAGTCCGTTTATTTCTTTGTAATCGTAAAAGCAGATGAAGGTATCTGTCGGAGCTACCCGAATAAATCCCAGTAGATAGTTTTCCTGATCAAAATAGTACTCTGCAGACCAACCTGCAGCTGACGTTATCAGATAAACAAAGTATTTCTTGCCCTGATGATTTCTCTCCTCAAGAAATTTGACCGCAGCGGCGGCGAGAATTAGGCTCGCATACGAAGGAAACATCGTCCTTTTCTTGCTAGACTCAACCTCTTGACCGGACATCTCCCGGATACTCTTATCAAACATAAGTTCGTACCCCTTTACGCCATTGATTACCGCCCCTTTATTACCAAAGGCATATCTATTGACATAGCAATAGAGATCTGGGTCCTGAAAATAAGTTGTAGTTAGCACATCAATCCACCTTGAGTCCATCAAAAAAGCTCCACTTTCACTTTTCTCGACGGACTTCACTTGCTTCCACGCTTCTCTCCCACCTATTGCAGCAAAATATTTATCAATAATGGGGTCCTGACAAAATGCGCTATTGGCGATGCTCGTTATCAGCAATACTGCGACGGCGAAAATTCTTTTTTTGACAACCAATGGCATTCGTTCGATATATTGTTTGCAGGTCCGGTAAAACAGAACAGTCGAAAAATTTTACAAAATCGACCCTCCGTACCCTTCGCGTAGTTCATCGAAATTCTAATCTAAGATTTTTTGCTAAAAAAAGCGGCCAGCCACAACAAATGGCCAGCCGTCCTATTTCAAAAGTTTCTGCTCTTTAACCGTTCCCATTCTTCCTTCATCACCAGCAGGTCTGCTTTAAATTGCTCATTGTCTAGCAATAGTTCAACAAACCTCCTTGCAAACAACCTACTCACTTCCGAATCGCTTGGGTAATGCACGCCGAGGATCTCGCGGGAATAGGCCATCTCAAATGCGTCTTCCAAATAACGCGCACTATTTTCGGGTGCCACCTCCGCATATACATACGCCAGTGTATAGGCTGTGATAGAATGTCCGCTTGGGTAAGGCGACCAGTTGGCGTTTTCTAAATTTTTAATTCTCTCATCAATAGCCCATGGCCGTGGCCGCAGATAGTGGAACTTAAGTTTCCACATGTAATAATATGCATCGGTCATTACTTGAGCCATAATACGTGTTGTTTGTGGCAGCGAGTCCTGGTTGAACCATTGCCCCGATTGGTGACCGATGTGGAAAAGATTGGCCCTGAGCGGCCGGTAATAATCATGCCCAGGCTGTACCCTCGGATTGAAATAGATGCCGGCCAGAAATTGGCTGCGCCGGATATCTTCGCCGGTCCTGCTAGCCTGCAACCCGAGGAGGTAGTTTATCTCGGCTTTTGTTTGCTCCGACGAATTAGCGGGAGGATCCGGTAGTCCGAAAGTCTCCAGCGTTAACCCTGGCAGATAGTAAAGGGAAAGCTGATCAAGCCGCTCGAGCTGTGCTTTGTCGGGTGCAGCAAAGCGTAGTGTGTCTACCGGTAGCGCTGGTTCCATTGGTTCCGCAGATAGCCTGGAAAGGGTGTGGTAATGGGAAGACGGTCTCCAGCCGCTGACCAAGTCGGCGTGAGGTTCGTTGCATTGCGAAAATGTAGCTGTGTAGAGCAAGGCCAGAACACCAGCAAAGAAAATTGTTTTCATAAAAATCCATTTTTATCCTTAGACTGGCTAAGGATAAAACGGACGCAGGATTAGAGGCAAATTTTATCCTCGCAGAAAATAATATTACCAAACTTGTCGCAGCGGATATTGCAGTAGCTGAGAAATTCCAGCAACAGTAGCTTCCGTCCACGTTGAATGCGCGATTTGACCGCGGTGTAGCTCAGGCCGAGCTGCTCCGCAATGTCCTTTTGCGAAAGCTGACTGTAAACAGACAATTCAAGCACCTGGCGATACTTCTTTTCGAGAGCCGGAATCAGGCTTAGCATGCAGTTTATTACCGCTTCATTGTAGTTCTCCGGGTCCGGGTCCGCCATTTTCTCCGCACAAGCCGCAGATGATTGCCGCTGTTTCCTGTTAAGATAGTCCATCGCTTCGTTTCGGGCCACTTTATACAGCCATGATCGCTCATTTGTCTTGATCTTGTCACGATGAAGATGCAATTTCAGCAATGTATCCTGCCGGATGTCTTTTACCGCTTCGTCGTCGTTCACCCAGCGCGCAATGAGGCGGCCAAGCCCCGCAGTGTCGATATCATTTTGTTCCTTGTTTTCCATGGATTTTACCAACAGTGCTAGCTTTAACGGCCCAGTAATATGTAAAGTTTAAAACTGCGTTAGCGGGAACTCCGCTTTCAAATCGCAGATCAGCTACTCGGCATGTTAAGGGCCGGCACTTGTGCGGAATTCGCCATAGCGCCCCTGCACACGTTTGTTGAAGATTGCCAAACCGTTAGCCCTGTTTTTTTTCATTCTTGTTCTCTTTTTGGCGATTCTTTTAGCAAATTTGCCGATTCAAATTTTTGAGTTGACCAAACCGCCCGAAGAAAGTTTTGCCAGGCAGCTTTCCCAGGGGTGCCTTTGGCCATACTTTTTATTGAATTGATCAACACATGAAGGTTTTAAAATTTGGGGGGACTTCTGTTGGCTCGGCGGACAACATTCGCAAGGTAGCGGCCATAATAGAAGATTACAGGAAGAGGGGCGTTGAAGTAGCCATGGTGGTGTCGGCCATGAGTGGTGTAACCAACCGGCTGATTGCATTGGGTGGTGTGGCAGTGTCGGGCGACGAATCGTACCTGGTAGAGCTGGAGCGCCTGCGCACCCTGCACAACGACACGCTAAAGCAGCTAAACGACGGCAAGCTGCATCCGGAAGGGCGCGACATCATCGACCGCCATTTTTCGGAGCTGAAAGACATGCTCCATGGCGTGTACCTTATCAAAGAGCTTTCACCCCGTTCGCTCGACCTTATTCAGAGCTTTGGCGAAAGGCTATCGGCCAATATCATTACACTCTTTCTGCAGAAAAAAGGCCTGGAAGCGGTATACCTTGATACCCGCAAGGTGATCAAAACCGACGCTCACTTTGGCAATGCGAAGGTGAACTTCAAAGAATCCAATGCCCTCATCAGCGATTTTTTCAAGAAGACGAAAGGCATAGTGGTAGCCACCGGTTTTATTGCCAGCACAGGGCAGGACGAAACCACCACGCTGGGCAGAGGCGGATCCGACTATACCGCATCTATACTGGCAGCGGGGCTGGATGCCGAAGAGGTAGAAATATGGACTGATGTAGACGGCGTAATGACTGCCGATCCCCGCAAGGTGAGGGAAGCCTACTCCATGACAACGCTGAGCTATGTAGAAGCCATGGAGATGTCGCATTTCGGTGCCAAGGTAATTTACCCGCCTACGCTGCAGCCCGCCATTTCAAAAAAAATTCCGCTACGGATAAAGAACACCTTCAATCCATCCTTTGAAGGCACTTATATCACGCAGGCGGGCAACGGCAAAAAGTTTCCCGTGAAAGGCGTTTCTTCGATCGAAGAAATTTCCCTTATCAGCCTCATCGGCAGCGGTATGGTGGGTGTGCCTGGCGTGGCTTCCCGGCTGTTTGGTGCACTTGCACGTAAAAACATCAACATCGTGCTGATCACCCAAGCTTCTTCGGAGCATTCTATCACTTTCGCGGTGAGCCCGAAAGAAGGTTTGGTTGCCAAAGAGGTATTGAAAGAGGAGTTTGCCCAGGAGATCAAAAATAAAGAAATAGACAGGGTAGAAGCCGAAGACAATCTCTCGGTAGTGGCAGTTATCGGCGAAAATATGAAGAACACGCCAGGTATAGCAGGCAAGCTTTTTCAGGCATTTGGCCGCAACGGCATCAATGTGGTGGCCATTGCACAGGGTTCTTCTGAGCTCAACGTGTCGGTGGTTATAAACAAACCGAACCTTTCTAAGGCGCTTAATTCCCTGCACGAAACTTTCTTCCTTTCGAACAGGAAATCCCTCAACATCTTCCTGGTGGGCACGGGATTGATAGGTGGCACGCTCATCAACCAGATAAAAGCACAGGCGGCTTACCTGCTGGAGGAACGCTCGCTCAAGATCAACCTGGCGGGCATAGCCAACTCCCGCCATATGGCATTTGATGAAGCAGGTATCGACCTGAGCGATTGGAAAAAACTGGTCGACAAACCCGGAAAGGAATCGGATTTGGCCGTTTTCATTAGCAAGATGAAGCAAATGAACCTCGCCAACTCGGTGTTTATCGACTGCACGTCCAATGCGAGCGTTATTGAGTTTTATGAAGACATCCTGAAGTCCAGCATTTCCATAGTGACGCCCAACAAGCTGGCCAATTCGGGTCCGTACGCATTTTACGAGCGACTGCGCAAAACTGCAGCGAAGCATGGCGTTAAATTTATGTACGAAACCAACGTTGGAGCTGGCCTGCCGGTGATCAACACCATGAGTGACCTCAAACACAGCGGCGACAAAATTCTGAAGATCGAGGGCATTCTGTCGGGCACGCTATCTTACATCTTCAACAGTTTTAAGGAAGGCGTGCCGTTCAGTCAGGTGGTAACCGAAGCCAAAGCCAAGGGCCTTACCGAACCCGATCCCCGCGATGACCTGAACGGCATGGATGTAGCCCGCAAAATATTGATTTTGAGCCGGGAGGCTGGCCTGAAGCTCGACCTGAAAGACGTAAAGCTGGAGCCGATATTGTCGGAGGC
>CBFGTI010000144.1:0-13986 GCA_965651695.1 uncultured Imperialibacter sp.
ACTTCATCTCCCCTATCTAACAAAGTCTCTATCAGGCCTTTGCGGAAATTATAAATATTCCACGAAGAATTAATTACAATCGCTACTCTCATAATGCTCACAAGTAAAATTAAAGCCCCGAGGGCTCGTCAGTTAAAAAAAAGGTTCGGCTCAGAAACAAAAATTCCTGAATAAGTTAAAAAAATTTGCGCACTAAACTCAACTCTTTGAGATTTTCGAGCAAATATTGAAGTGTCACACATGAATCTTTTAAGGTTGATGAATAGTGTATGCGGAGGTAAATTAGTAATTATGATCTCGGGATTTGTTGAGTTAAGACAAAACTCCCGAACTTTTCGATAAAAAAACCTGATTATAGGTTGACCCAAGTCTTTACTTCGACAAATGAGCAAAACGATTTCGACCGCTCCGGTGCCTACCAAAGCAATATTAGTAGCCCTTATCAACAAGGAGCAGCCTGCCTCTAAGGCAGAAGAGTTTCTTGATGAGCTTGAATTTCTCGGCCACACGCTCGGTTTGGAGATATGCGGCAAGTTCTTTCAGAAGCTCCAAAAGCCCGACACCCGCACGTTTGTGGGCAAAGGCAAGCTTGAGGATATTCATGCAATGGTAAAGGCTGAAGATGTGGATGTGGTGGTTTTTGATGATGACCTCACGCCCTCTCAATTACGTAACCTGGAAAATGAACTGAAGGTAAGAATTTACGACAGGAGTCTGCTCATTTTGGACATCTTCCTTAAGCGCGCCCAAACCTCACAGGCACGTACACAAGTGGAGTTGGCAAGGTACCAGTACCTGCTGCCCCGGCTTACCCGCATGTGGACGCACCTTGAAAGACAGCGCGGTGGCACAGGAACCCGGGGTGGTGCGGGTGAAAAAGAAATAGAAACTGACCGGCGAGCCATTCGCGACCAGATTTCGGTACTGAAGAAAAAACTGGAAAAGATAGAGAAACAGGGAGCAACGCAGAGGAAGGCCCGCGGTAACATTGTACGGGTAGCGTTGGTTGGCTACACCAACGTGGGCAAGTCTACGCTTATGAACCTCCTCACCAAAGCAGATGTGTTGGCAGAAAACAAGTTGTTTGCCACGGTGGATGCAACCGTGCGAAAAGTGGTGCTGAATGAGGTGCCATTTTTGCTTTCGGATACGGTAGGTTTTATTCGCAAGCTGCCTCACTCGCTGATCGAATCCTTTAAGTCGACCCTTGACGAAGTAAGAGAAGCAGATATTCTGGTACATGTAGTGGATATTTCGCACCCTTCATTTGAAGAACACGTGAAGGTAGTAGAGGCTACGCTGGAGGAATTGGGGGCGCACAATAAGCCTACCATTACGGTGTTTAATAAAATAGACAGGGTGCCTGAAAAAAAACACCACGACGGTGACGAGGAAAATCTAGTGGAAGAAAACGATGTGGCAACACCCCGGGAGCGGGCGCTGGCATTGTACACCGATAAGCCCGATGCGAAGCTGGTTTTTATTTCGGCCACCAACCGCGAAAATATAGACGAGCTGAGAGCGCTCATCTTTCAGGAAGTAAGGGAACTTCACCTGGCCATTTACCCAAATTACTTGAAAAACGAAAATTATTAGCTTAGCTTTGCACTCCTTTTGCAGGAAGTGCAGAAAAGGTCTCGTAGTTCAATGGATAGAATAGGAGTTTCCTAAACTCTAGATACAGGTTCGATTCCTGTCGAGACCACGAAGGAAGTTGATGAATTTAAGGTTTAAGAGTTTCTGAACGTTAAACTTTTAAACATTAAACCATAACTTTTCCCGGTCCCGTAGTTAAATGGATACCCGCCTGACCGGCTAGTCGGGCAGGTAACGTGAGCCTCCGGAGCTCAAGGTGCAGGTTAAATATGTGAATCGATGTATTATGCGTACATTCTTAGGAGTTTAAGCAATGGGAGCTATTACAAAGGGCACTGCGAACATCTTGAAAAGCGACTGAAAGAGCACAACGACAGAAGGACGACATCTACAGCCAGATACTCTCCCTGGGAGATTGTTTATTTCGAGGAGTTTGGTACCCGGCAAGAGGCAATTATTAGAGAGAAATTTTTTAAAACTGCATCGGGGCGCAGATATTTGAAACACCTATTAAAGTAGGTCCCGTAGTTAAATGGATATAACGTGAGCCTCCGGAGCTCAAGGTGCAGGTTCGATTCCTGCCGGGACCACCACCAAAACCGACCCTAGCAGGGCCGGTTTTTTTCTTTATGGCCCGGTCTCTCCGAATGGAACGAATGGTTTTTTAGATCTTCCTTTAACCCACTTCAAAAACCAATTGGAAAGCCGCCGGAGAGGAAAACCCGGCGTTGACCGATTCAAACCGGGAGTTTCATGTTGTTGTCAACAAAACTGGAATCCTCGCCAACGGTTCAACAGATTCGGTTGCTGTTAGAAGATTAAAGAAGTATAGAGAAGAAATAAAAGATGGAGAAGAAACGAATGGTTTTTAAATGTTGATGAAAGTAAACTTAGAGTTGGTGTTAGTTTACTTTTGTGCCCGAAAGTAAACTTACGTAAGTTTGAAGTTTACTTTGAGTACCTATGAAGGAAGGAATTGTTATTGAAAAGTTTATTGCCGGGCACTTTGAAAAGGGACTGGGTTACAAATATTTCGTGCCGAACAAATGTAATGAGCAATGGACATGGAGCGATCCTGTGCTCAACGAACTCCTTGAAAGAGCCTCTATTCAGCTTGGCCAACTCAACTCATTTGCTAAACTGGTACCCAACATCGATTTGTTCATCCACCTCCATATCACAAAGGAATCAGTTATCTCAAGCAGAATTGAAGGTACGCAAACAAACATGGATGAGGCATTGCTTCCGGAAGAGGAAATCAGCCCGGACAGAATAAACGACTGGCATGAAGTAAAAAATTATACTGAGGCCCTCAACTCCGCAATAATACAGCTCTCAACGCTACCAATATCCTCCCGCCTGATAAGGAACACACATGAGATCCTATTGCAAGGAGTGCGTGGAGAAAACAAGCAGCCGGGAAATTTCCGAACCAGCCAAAACTGGATTGGGGGATCGTCTCTAGCAGATGCTGTCTTTATCCCGCCCTCTCATCAATATGTAAATGATTTAATGGGAGATCTGGAAAATTTTCTGCACAACGAAGATATTCATGTACCCTGGCTCATCCGGATCGCCATCGCCCACTATCAGTTTGAAACAATTCACCCGTTCCTTGATGGAAACGGGAGAATTGGGCGACTGTTAATTACCCTTTACCTTGTGAACAAGGGTATCCTTGAGAAGCCACTTCTCTATTTGTCAGCTTTTTTTGACAAAAACAAAAACTTGTATTACGACAATCTCACAAGGGTGCGGGAAAAAAACGATTTAATGAGGTGGCTGAAATATTTTCTGATTGGCATCGAAGAAAGCTCCAAACAGGCAGTTGATACCTTATCTCGGGTAATTCAACTAAAAGAAAGTACCGAAAAAGACATTCAGCAAACGTTCGGAAGAAGGACAGATAGTGCTCTCGCGCTATTGGCTCATTTGTTCAAAAACCCGGTGGTAAAGGTCAAAGACGTGGAGGCTATTTGCCGTATAAGTAAAAAGGCCGCGAATGACCTGGTACAAGCTTTTGAAAACGCTCACATAATAAAGGAAGTAAGTGGCTCTACCCGAAACAGGATATTTCTGTTCGAAAAATACATCAGCCTGTTCGATTAGGAATTTACCATTCTATTTACCGATACAACATAAATCATTATTTATCAATTGTTTAACTCCTGCCGGGACCACCACCAAAACCGACCCTAGCAGGGCCGGTTTTTTTTCTGGCGAGAGAATTCGTAAACGGGCGAACAGCTTAAATAGCCACGGAAAATAAACTCGTTGGCTGCGCTACTTTAGTAAGAACGGAAATACCCGGGTGTTGCGGATTCCCGGCCTGGTGGCCGGGGTGGGTCATTCGGCTTCGCTATTAACTATTGGCCGCTAACTACCAGAAGTTTTTTCACCTGTATGTCTTTAGACCGGATTACCAGCAAGTAAATGCCCGGCGGCACAGCAGGCAGCTGAGCCGTAACAGCCACTCCGTCGGCACTAAAGGTAAGCTGGTTGACCTTCATCCCATTCAGGTTGAAAAGCTCCAGGGAAAGGTTTTGCTGCGGTTTGGCGAAGTGAAGGTTAATGACGGCTGATGCCGGATTCGGAAACATCGCTATTTGATTGACCGGGTCGACCGCAGCCCCATTGACTACATTTACCCCATCAGGGCGATAAACAAGCACACCACCGCGGTCTGTATAGGTATCGGTGCCATTGGAAAAATGCACCGAAGTGGTGTCGGCTGATACTTCAGCATGGTACCCCCTGGTGGGCTCCAGGCCTGTAATAAAGTACTGCTTTATGCCTGCGAGCAGGGGCAGCGTTTCAAGGAGGGCCGGGTTAGCCAGGTCTTTTTGAAAAAGCACAAGGGTAGTGTCGATTCTCACCGCTTGCATACCGGCTATTTCCAGACTGTAGCTGCTCAAAGTTTCAGAAGGAGAATCCGCCCCCTGCACAACGTGCAAAAAATAGGTGTCGAGCGGATTTCCTTCTGCCTCAACCATAAGGCGGGTTGGCTGTAGGTATTCATCATTCTGGGTTTGCATGGGGTCGTAAACCGCCAGGTACGGTTCTATGTGCAGGTCTTCGTCGGAGGTTACGATTGACATGGAAGCAGCTTCGGGAAGCAAGCTTTTTACCAGCAGATACTGCCCGCCAGGTGTTTCCGCGGCAAGCGTTCTCTGCCCGGCGTTTAGTTCAGGCGTTGCATCAGGCAAGGTGAGCCAGAATCTTTTGAACCCGGCATAATCGGTCCGCACTCTGTCGTACACGACAATCACATCAGGTTTTATCCACAGGAGTGAGCGGCTTGCATGCTTTACGTTGGTTACAAGTGGCGTATAAATGCTGCCGGCGTCATAGTTGTACAAATTGGTGGCATCGCCCGTCACAAAGAGATATTTCTCGTTCCCGAGAGTCAGGGCCAGTAGCTCCGGATTACCAGCTGTGTTGGACAGCACGTATTGCGAACCTCTCCGGGCATGAAGGTTGGATATTGTGCCGAGGTTTAACCCGTCGGTGTTGCTTTTAATTGTAAGGGTGTTCTTATAGTCTGAGCTGGCGGCGATGTTACCGTAGCCTGTCCTTTCCTTGGTGATCCATTCTCCCTTGCGGTAAAAATCAAACATGTTACCGTCTCCATGCTGATGGTCGATGCCTGTCCAGCCAAGCGTGTAGTTGAGCCAGGTGGCATCGGCGCCCCACGATGTTCTCGACATTATTCTCCCGGCTCCCGGCGAAAACATTTCACTATCAAAAAGGCCGCCTGGGTGGGGAAATGTACCGTTTGCTGCTGCCGTGGCTGAGGCGGGGTCGTATAACATAAAGTACAGGATGGAGCTATTCATCTCCTCCTTGCTGCTAACCCGGCTAAGAAAAGTTGCCGACCCACCCGGCGCAGCTTCTGCTTCTATCCAGCGAATGGCCTGCAAAAATTCCTGCTTGCCCGTGCGACGGCAGTAAACACCCAGCGGACCAAAAACCCGCATAAGTTCCGGAGCGAAATAATGCTCGCCGTCGCCGTACCACGACATCGGGTAATAGGTGCCGTCACGGCCCGGGAGGACAAATGACTCTGGCGCTAGTGAATTAAGAACGGCGGGTACAGTGCGGGCCCAGTGGGGGTTGCTGTCAATGGAGACCTTGTCGCCCCAGGCCACGCCCGATTCACTCAACCCATCCGGTACATAGCCTGCAGTATGTAGCGATAGCAGTAGGTGCAAAGGATAACCCATTGAGGGCATGTATTCTATTCCCTCAGCACTCAACCCGCCGTTGTTTTCGGTCCGGAAGGCGTAGTCTGTCATAAAAAACCATGTATGGATCAACTTCTCGCGGTAGCTGCGGAGGTGCCCATCGTAGTCTCCGTTGATGGCAGGGTCGGCCTTGTCGTCTGCTGCATCAAAAGACATGGCCATCATTACCGAATTCCGGATGAGCATCATGAAGTAGTTGTTCATGGCGTAACGAAGAGCCTTCCTGTCTGGATCGTCGAGCTCAAGCCAAACGGGGTCGTT
Organism: uncultured Imperialibacter sp.; assembly: GCA_965651695.1. GTDB lineage: Bacteria > Bacteroidota > Bacteroidia > Cytophagales > Cyclobacteriaceae > Imperialibacter. The sequence goes on from CBFGTI010000144.1 coordinate 6,102, forward strand.
GTAGTTAGATGGATCCGGGAAAAGGTCGGGGCCGCTACGAAAGTAGTTTGCATGTGGGTAAGCCGTCATATTTTTCTCAATCCACCTGAGAAACACCCGCCTTATCTTTACCTTTTCCTGGGCAGAGAAGGTATGATATATCCAATCCACCGTAAGCGGAAATGCCAGGCCGATCCAGCGGGCACGATCGGAGTGTGAAAAGTTGTGCCTGCGGTACTTCTGTTCGTCAGCTGTATAGTTGCTCTCCTGGCCCGACGGAATAATCCCCTTGTCGGCCTGGTCGATAACGTGCATCAGTAGACTTTTTGCCCGGGCTTCGTAATCCGACTTCTTTTGCGGGTCGGCTTCTATCAGAGACATGAAAGCCAAAACGTGAGCAAAACCCTCCGTATAGTATGCTGAATAGGCGGACCCACCAGGATCCTGCTGGGGTACGATACCTTCGTCCATAAGCCTAACGCCCTCCAGCGCTAGCTTTTTCAGGCCCTGTTCGTAAACCGGGTTCGACGAAATCGCCCAGGACTTGAGTGTATCCACATCGGACGGAGCCACGAAAAGACGTGGGTGACCACCAAGCTCCTGAGCGAAGGTTGTTGTAGAAAATAATGCTAAAAAAAATGGACCAGCTAATCTCTTTATCATCTATGCCATCGGTTACAGTAACTGGTGCAGGTGCATCATCGTAAGAGTGTTTCGCTATTTTCCGGATAATCCGGCACATCTTCACGGCTACCCACGCCCAAATATTCTCGTTGCGTGGAGCTTCAGAACACCGCCGTTGTGTTAAAAAGTCATCCACTCCACTGCAAACGAAAACACTGCAAATGAGGTGAAAAAGCCCGGAACCGACCGAGTTTGGTGCATTACAAAACATAGACAATTGGCGCTACAAAACATAGACACCCCGTCGGGCGGAAGTAAAAGCTGCGGACCACGCCGCCGTTTGGATAACGGTAGCCCTATCCCCAGGCTTTGGCAATGAAGTCTCCATTAAAAATCAAAAGCAGCTGTGGCCACTGCTTCAAAACATCAATGTGAAGCCGTTAGCACGCCCGCATCAACGTCGGCGTCAGCCAAAATCCTCATTTTTAATGCTTTATTGATGGCTTGCCTTTTGCTACTAACATCAAGCTTGTTGTATAAATTAGAAACATGCTTTTTCACGGTTTCCCGGGAGAGGTTTAGGTCTGTGCTGATCTCAAAGTAGGTAAAGCCCTTATATAACAGTTGCAGCACTTGCATTTCGCGCTCAGAAATCGACACTTCCACTTTTGTGGATCTTAAGAAAGAGAAAAGGAGGCCGGTATATTGGGGACAGATATAAATGTTTCTGAATGCAACTGATTTTAAAATATACTCGAAGTCGCCGACGGCTGTTTCCAGGCTGCTCAACCCCACAGCTCCTGCTTTCAGATAATACTTCAAAGTTCCTAAATCGGGTTTGCCTGAAATCACTATCACTTTCCGGTCTTCTAATAACCTACACCGTACCAAAATGTTCCTAACGTGCCTGCTATCCTCCGCAATAAAAATCCCGTTACTTCTTTTAGCTAAAAAATCGATGTCGGAGCCTGCATTCACCCGGCACTGAATTAAGGTAATTCTCCGTCGTATGCTTTTTATCAGATAGGAAAACATCCTGATGAAGGCATCGCTTTCCCCAATTAGCACCAGCTCGAAAGATTCCATCTATTTTGTCTCAATTTTTAATGGCCCACATCAGAGCCCTGTGAGAATGCCCAACTACAATGATTTAAGAACAGCGTATCGTCCAATTCGGCCGGATAGCGGCACCCAATCTGCAGAAGAGCTAACGGGCTCCATTAGCAGTAGCTAACTCGCAGAGAATGGGACAAAAACCCTTGATTACTCGGCTCAACGCTAAAACCATTGATTGTGAGGCCAAAGCTGTCAACTAAACGTCATCTAATGGACCATAGGCTGGCCAAATTCGGCAATCGATTTCAGCATGAGCGCTCCAAAAAAGGCAGGCCGAAATGCCCATGAGGTGGAGATTATTCGCCTAATCCATGTTGTTTTAAAAAGGAGTTGTACATGTCGAGATAATCCGAAACGTCGGGCGACATTTCAATGGCTTCCTGATAAAGCGCCATAGCGTCCAATATCAAGCCTTTTTCCTCAAAAAATGTAGCCAATATAATCTTGTGCAACGGGGCGTCCTGAGTAAGCTCTCCCTGGAGCTGGGTCAATTCATCGTTTACCTTTTCCGCGTCAGCCTTACTCATTAGCTTAATCGAATAATCGCCAGACCCGGCTCCATCCCCACTGGTTACAGATACGGTAACGAAACGCTCACCAGCCAGCTTTTCATCGCCAAAATCGAGAACAAAGGAATTATCTGGAGTTTCGGAGGTCAATATTTCTTCACCAAATATGTTTTTAACACTTACTGTGTAGTCCGCAGAAGTTGGCAAGGGCTGCCATGTTAGCGCCACATCGTTTCTAAAAACAAATGCTTTCTCCGGAATTTTCAGTTTGATCACGGCAAGGTCGGTGGCTCTTTCCACCGCACCGGTTGCCACCATTGAAGACCGGTAGTTAGCTACGCCGTCATCTTCTTTGAGCTTGTTAAGAACAAACTCCGCATACCTGCTCGAAACCGATGCCGGTTTCGTTTTAAGCAAAGTCTCCAAATCCTCCACCCTGTAGCTTCCTGCGGCGGTGATCTCGGTTGTCCGGCCTGATACGTGCACAAACCCGATATATGCTCCCTCACCAGCAATAATTTTATCATTGGCCTCAACCACACCACCGGTACGGAGCGCCAGGGTTTCGTTTTTGCTGCTTTTGAAAATTGAGTTTTCTCCTTTGTTGGCAAGCACTTTGAAAACATATTCCTGTGCGATGCCCGGAAGGCAAGAAAAAGTGGCAATGGTAAAAGCTATTATGAAAGATCTTTTCAGTGTCATATGTATTAATCTGTTTTTCAATCGGCAGCCAGCCCCAAAAGCAATCTTGCTCCAAAAGGAGGTGATCACAGGGTTTAAGGCCACCGCTTCGGGTTTAACAATTGGTCTAAATCATCTTCAATGGCTCGGCGTATGTCAGTTGTTCAGGCTTCTTGGTCCGAAGCCACCTGGCTATTCCATTTGAACTATGAATACAAAATCGCTTTGCTGATCATCGTCTCCGAAAGAACCAAACCGGGGGACCTGTTTCAAAGATTCGAGAGATGCCTTTACTTCCGACAAAGTCAGGAGCTGATCCGAGCCTCCTCTGCTTTTCAAGGCTTCAATCAGCTTGGCGGCAAAAGGTGAGTGCTGACCAGGAATACCGTCTGAAACATACTCCTTACCCCCTGAAGTAATGTACTTCCTGGTGCGATATGACAGCTTGCGGGCGACAACCTCCCAAGGTGCGGCTTCGTATTCCTTTAACCCCCGGGCACGGGCAATGAGCGGGTCGAGTGTGCCTCCGAAACACACATCCATAAGCAGCAGCGTATGCTCGCTGGGTATGTTGGAGATAACGCCCCTCAATCTGTTATGAGAGATGTAGGTAGAGCGGGAAAGGTCGTTTTGAAGTGAGTTTTTAGCTACTACGTACCCTTCCCCAAAAGTATCGTCAAAATGCCCATGTCCGGCGAAAAACACCATCAGCTGATCCTGTGGCTTAAACTGGCGTTCGTTGTACTCCCGCAATTTTTCCCACACTTCCTCCATTGTCGGGTTTTCTACTATCTCCACCTCAAATCCATAGATTTCCCGAAGCTCTTTGGCTATACTATGGGCATCGTCGATTGGGTTTACCAGATCATCCCAATGTTCGTATTTGTCGGTGGCGAACATCAATGCATAGTCTTTTCGGTCAATGGAGATCAGATTTACAATAGCATCCATCCCGACAGTCACATTGCGGGTGCTTGAAACTTTTGAACCGTGATCGTTTGATACCACCAGCTCGATATAGTTTGAGCCGCCAGGCAATTTTAAAGTCTCGTCGATACGAAAAACACCGTGTACTGCAACGGAGTTTTCAAAATACTTCCTGGAGTATTCTTCGCCGGTTGCATTGTCTCCAACCACCACATACATTTCCTTAACGCCATGCACAGAGGAGACCATCGCCTTAATATTGACAGTATTTTCGCTGCTGTTGGTGTACTCCATTTTAGGAGTAAGCCAGGTTACTACTGGCAAGCGGTTGTCTTCGATACCCCCAACGCCGGTTTTTTCCAAATGAATGTCGTTGGTTCGCGCCGAAAGCGCCTGACCGTAAACAATGGTGCCCTGAAGCCCTGCCAGCAGCACCAGCATATATTTGATTGTTCTCATTATGTGTAATTATTAATGCGAAATAATTAGCCTCTCTCGTACAGTATGCCGCAGGTTGGACTGATCGACATAGTTGATCTCGATAACATAAATACCAGGCAGCAACCTTCTGCCTGAAGAATCGGCACAATCCCAGGTAATGCTTCTTACGCCAGCACCACTGGTGTTTTTGACGGCCCGCGCTACTTCACGCCCCGATAGGTCTATCACTACCAGCTCGGCTTCTGTGGCCGTCAAATCATGGAGGGCAAAATCCACCGGAATAATGACATGGTCGGTGGCTGGGTTCGGGTATGGCGTATGCAAGTCAATGTTGCGTTGCCAATCGAAGTGGTTTGATTCCGAGTAGTAAAGCTTGAAGCTGGCCGTCTCCGAACCGACGACGTACGACGCTGAGGTACGCATGTCAATCAGCTGCCCTGTCTGCAGATCGTGAAGAATAAATAAGCCTTGCGCGCCTATTTGTTCAATATCCCAGAAAAGTTCCACCCTTTCTTTGTTGCCACTATGTGCCACTGTGAAAGACCATTCATACCTGTCGTGCACATCCACTACGTCCAGTGAAAATCTTTCATTTCTGAAATTGGGATGAGGCGTGTACATCTCTACGTAGTCGCCAAATCGCGGCAGAACAATTTTATCGAAACGATCCTTTTCCGTCGAAGCATTTTCATGCATACCAAATCCACCTACGGGGCTTACAAAGCCACCCTTTTTTACTGAAACCGGCAGCACCCAACTGTACGGCACTCCGCCTGAATTGCTATCCATGAACCTCCCCAATTCCGAACCCTCGGGAGACTCTACCTCACCCAGCGGAATCTGCAGGTCGATGTCCTCATCAGCATATACAAACCCACCGCCAAAAGCCTTCAGCAGGTCGCTTTCTTTAAAGTTTTGTGCCCCGGAAGGCTCGTAGATCATCAGCGACCCCACCACTTCCGGATCGTCATTAAACTCCAGAACATCGGACCACAGTACGTCGAAGTTGTAAGGATTGCCAATCAGGTTCCATCCGGCTTTTAGTTTCAGCACAAACGGGTCGCTATGGGTGTATTCGGGTGCATAGGTTTCTCCAAAATTAAGCTCAACCGCTTCCTTTGAGTTGAACCAGTAGCCAGCCCCTCTTTTAAAGTTGCTCTTGCGAAGCCCGTCCTTGTCGTAATCGAGGAGCTTTTTGTTTTCATACCTCAGCAGTCTCCATTTTTTCTTGTCGTACTTACCCAGCATCACTTCCATCAAATCTTCGATGGGCTTGTCGCTGGGGAAGTCGAATGGCACCGATATAATGATGTAATCCTCTACTTTGCCACCATGCTTTTCAGGCACAATCTGGCTTTCCTCGGTCTTCACCCTTATAAGTCTGTTGGGCGTTTCCACTAATTGATCGGCCGCATCTTTAAATTCAACATAGAATTCCATCCCCAGCTCATCAATCCACTGCGGCTGCACAGTCCACTGCACCTCCTTTGTCTGGTTAGCCTGCCCCTCCACGGTCAGTTCCCCGGCCGTAAAAGTCTGCTGCCTCGCAGGCCTGTAATACAGTGTTGCATGCACCGGGTAAAAATGGGCTTTTACATCTACCTTAATTACACTTTCGGTTCCATCGTACAAGGCATCAAACACGGGATCGCCGACCGTCATTTCGAAAGTATTATTGCCGTCTACACCTGAAGTGCCTATTTCCTTGATGGCAGAATTACCTGAAACACCGAAGCTATTGGCTGATCTTACCCTCCAGTAATACTTGGTATTGGGCTGCAAACCACTCACTACTTCTTCTGTGGCAAATATCTCCTTTGCATTATATCCTTCAATCATTACTTCGAAAGAGCTGTTTTCGGATATATCCAGTTCATAAAACTCAGCTCCGGCTACTTCGTCCCACTCGCATGTAAAACCATCGGCTCTTGGCGTACTTGACTGAAGGCCCTGGTTAGGGTTAGAAGGCACAGTGGTGGCCGTTGTTATTTTAGAAAATGGTGATATTCCCCCGGTATTTTCAGCACTTACTCGCAGAAAATAGGTCTTCCCTTTTCCAAGCGCTTCTATTTCGAGGCTCCTTGCCTGAAGATTTTGGAATTGCTGTGCCCCCGCACTAAAATCTTCTGATTCCGCTATTTCGACATGGTATTTGGCCGCACCCTTTACTTCGCTCCAGGACACCTCGAGAGAGTTTTGAGTAGCCGCGTCGATCCGGGGCTCTTCCGGTCTTGGTGGTACGGTAATCACTACAATACTATTGGAGTAGCCCGATATGTCAGTGCCATAATAAGCTGTCAATCTATAATAATAGGTTTGTCCGGCAGTCAATCCATTCACGTCGAAGCTGCTTTCCGTTGCCGCGATGTTATCCACCAATTTCAGTGAGCCCGCAAAATCGCTACTTTCCGCAACTTCAAGCCTGTACCCCGTAACACCTGCAAATAAAGACCAGTTGGCGGTAAAGGAGGTTTGGGTGATACCGGATGCAGCCAAAGGTTGCGGGGGCAATGGTGCTGTTTGAACTGCCAGTGGAACAGGGCTTGCGGAAGCACCACTTGCGTTTGCGGCCCTTACTACATAATAATACGTCGTGTACGCATTCAACCCGTTTACGTTCAGCGTTGTGCCTTCTACGAGTAGATTTCTGTACTCCGGCAACGTGGCCGACATTGACGAGTTTGTAGCAACATCAACCCTGTATTCTGTGGCCCCTTGTACCGGGCTCCAACCAAAAGTAAAGGAAACTGAGGTGATGTCGGATGCGTCGCCAGGCGTTGGAGCAGCGGGTCGGGTAAGGACTGCCGTTGCCAGCGAATTGCCCGATGTTCCGCTTGTGTTTACTGCCCTCAAACGGCAATAGTAGTTTCTCCCGCCAGCCAGGCCGGTAACTTCTATACTTGTGCCAGCAACTTCCAAATTGCTGTATCCCGCCTCGGTTGAGCTAAAGTTCTCATCCGTGGCAACGTCGAGCATGTAAGTAGCTGCACCCAATGTGCTCTCCCATGTCAGATCAAACGACGTCTCAGCCTCATTGCCAACGGCCGGTGCGGCCGGTGCGGCTGGCACCGTGACAATTGCAGCAATACTAGAATTGCCGGAAGCACCGCTTGCATTTACAGCCCGCACTCTTGCATAATAGGCTTCACCAGCAACCAAACCACCAACTTCTGCTGTTAGATCTGTCGTAGCAACATTGCTGTAATTGATCAGAATATTTGAAAATGAAAGATCGGTGGCTACATCGAATTGATAACCGGAAGCACTGGCAACCGTGCCCCACGACAAGGTAAAGGCAGTTTGGCTGAACGAACCGGCTACGGGTTGCCCAGGACTAGCAGGAATTGTAAGCTGGCTCCTTACGGCAGAATTGCCCGAAATACCGCTTGAATTTTGTGAGCGCACCCGCAGGTAATAGATAGTGCCCCCGGCAAGGCCTTCAATTTGAATACTTGTGCCATTTACCACTATATCCGAGTAGCCCGAAACCGGCTGCGTAAACTCAATGTCAAGCGCAAGGTCGAGCCTGTAGTTGGTTGCACCTGTTGCCTCCGGCCAGGTGGCCACCATCGAGGTTTGGGTTACGGCCGAAAAAGATGCCGCCTCCG
>CBFGTI010000145.1:0-13979 GCA_965651695.1 uncultured Imperialibacter sp.
GTTTTTTATCTTACTTCACACAGTACGAAATAATTTTTATTGCTTGTCTTCGATATGAATAACAGTTTAAGAAAGCGTACAAGCAGCTACCGGGAGCCTCAGCGGGTAAAAGCGCTGGGCAAATACCCTTTTTTCAGGGAGATAGAATCCGAGCAGGGCACCGAGGTAATCATTGATGGCAAAAAGGTATTGATGTTTGGTTCCAACAGCTACCTCGGTTTAACCAACCACCCGAAAGTAAAGGAAGCATCGGAGGCTGCCATAAGGAAATACGGCACGGGATGCGCCGGGTCGCGCTTTCTTAACGGCACGCTCGACATTCATGTGGAGTTGGAAAACCGCCTGGCTGCTTTCCTCAACAAAGAGGCTGTGCTGGTATATACCACAGGTTTCCAGGTAAATATTGGCGTAATCCCGACCCTTACCTTCAAAGAAGACACCATACTCCTCGACGAATACAACCATGCGTCGATCATCGAAGGCAGCAGGCTCTCGTTTGCCCGAAAAATAAAGTTCAGGCACAACGACATGGAAGCGCTCGAAAAAAAGCTTCAGTTGTGCGATCCCGCTTCATTTAAGCTGATAGTGGTAGATGGCGTTTTCAGTATGGAAGGCGACATAGCCAACCTGCCCGAAATTGTGCGACTGGCAAACAAGTATGGGGCCGCTGTAATGACCGACTGCGCCCATGCCATCGGAGTAATCGGCAAGCACGGTGCAGGTACTGCCAGCCATTTCGGCCTCGATGCGGAAGTGGACCTTATTACCGGAACGTTCAGCAAATCGCTGGCTTCCATCGGCGGCTTCGTAGCTTCCGACGAAGACACTATTAACTACCTCAAGCACCATTCCCGCTCGCTGATATTTAGTGCAAGCATGCCCGCCGCTACAGTAGCCTCGGTGCTGGCTGCACTCGACCTTATAGAAAATGACGACGAGCTTATTTCTAGCCTCTGGAACAATACCCGGCATGCACACAAGCTCTTCCGGGAATTGGGTATCGATATCGGAAAAACTGAAACACCCATTATTCCGATATATGTACGAGACTACCTGAAAACCTTTGAGCTCACCACCGAATTGCTCAATGCCGGGCTGTTTGTAAACCCGGTTATTCCGCCGGCGGTAGGACCCGAAGACACGCTCATTCGCTTTAGTCTTATGGCTTCGCATACCAAAGAGCAGATCGATTTTGCCGTAGACACAATCTATAAGACAATGAAGAAGCTTGACATTAAGTCAATATCCAATCAGAATATCATCAACCTTTGAAAATACTAATTACGGGCGCAAGCGGCTTTGTGGGTAGCCACCTCGTGCGCTATGCTACAGCTCAAGAGCACACAGTAGTGTCGGCCGTTCGCTCATCAAGCAGCATTTCACACCTAAAAGAACTTCCCACCAGCGTTCACACCTTCTCCTACCACTCGGAGCCGGTTTTTGAAAAGGAAATTGCAGAGCTGAAAAACAGCCTTGGCACTTTCGACCTTGTAATTCACAACGCAGCGCTCACTAAGTCGGTTGACAAGCAAAAGCTTTTTGAAACGAACCACCACCTGGCCATCAGACTGGCCCGGCTCGTGGAAAAACACAAGCTGCTCAATGATGCCGGTAAATTTGTGTTTGTTTCGTCCCTTGCTGCCAGAGGACCCGACCAATTGCTTGAGCCTGTTACTTCCTACGGCAAAAGCAAGCTGCTGGCTGAGCAGGAAATGCTACGCTTGAGCTTGCCGTTGGTAATTGTGCGGCCCACCGCTGTGTATGGTCCCGGCGATAGTGAGTTTCTCAAGCTGTTTACAGTGATAAAGTGGCGAATAGCTCCGATTATTGCACCGCCCACCCAAAAACTCTCCTTTATTTACGTGAAAGACCTGGCGAGACTTTTGATTGACTTCGCTGCTTTACAACCCAATGGCTCCATCATTACCGCCACCGATGGCGGCATCTACACCCCCTCGTCGTTTTATGCTGAGGTGGGCAAAAGCATTGGAGTAAACCCGCTTTGTGTGCGGGTGCCGCTGCCGCTCACCATGGCATATTCGCATGCAAATGCCTTTTTTTCCAACCTTTTCCGGCACAACCCTACGCTGAATCCTGAAAAAATGCGAGAACTAACGGCTGATTGGACGCCGGGCCACAAGGATAATCCGCCGGAAGGTTTTTACTTTACACCCTTAACCGACGGGCTCGCCGAAACAGCCAGTCACTATAAAAACCTTGGCCTACTGTAGCTTATGGCTGTTGAAATACGAGAAGTAAAGACTGCGAAAGACTTACATACATTTATAAGGTTTCCTTTCAAGCTTTATAAGGGCAACCCCTATTGGGTGCCTCCCCTGGTGCAGTTTGAAGAGAGTACGCTGAACAAGGCAAAAAATCCCGCTTTCGACTACTGCGAGGCCTGCTACTGGCTCGCATTTGACAATGGCGAAGTGGCTGGCCGTATTGCCGCTATCATTCACGGAGTTGAAAAAGACGAGAAAAAGCTGGCAAGGTTTGGCTGGATAGATTTTACCGACAACCGTGAGGTATCGCGAAAGCTGATCGAAACTGCTGAAAACTGGGCCAGGAGCAAGGGCATGACGGGAATTCACGGGCCACTCGGCTTTACCGATCTGGACTTTGAAGGCACGCTCATTGAGGGGTTCGACCAGCTTGCAACCCAGGCTACCATTTACAACTTCCCTTACTACAAAGACCACCTCGAAGCGCTTGGGTTTGAAAAAGCCTGCGACTGGGTGGAAGGACGCGGTGTAGTGCCCAGGGAAATGCCCAGAAGATTGCAAAGGAGTGCCGAAATAATCAGCAACCGCTTCAAATTCAAGGTAAAAGAGTTCAAAAACAACAAGGAGCTACTCGGCTATGCAAGGAGTATTTTCGATATATTGAACGAGTCGTACGACGATTTGTACGGCTATTACCCGCTTTCGGAGAAACAGGTCGATTACTATATCAAGCAATATTTTGGGCTGGTGCGAAAGGAGTACGTAAGCGTAATTGTGAATGAGAAGGAAGAAGCTGTTGGTTTTGCTATTTGCTTTCCGTCTTTCTCAAAGGCATTTCAAAAAGCCAATGGCTCGCTACTCCCTTTCGGTTTTTTTCATGTTCTTAAAGACTTCTATTTTAATAAAACCCTCGACATGTTTTTGATCGGCGTAAAGCCCGAGTACCAAAAGCTGGGGGTAAATGTGCTTATTTTTCAGAGCATGTGGCAGAATTTTATTAAAACCGGAGCTACCCATCTGGTAACCGGCCCCATGCTCGAAAACAACTTTGGGGTGCTTAACCTATGGAACGAGTACCTGAACGACGAAAACAAAATTGCCATCAGAAGACGATGCTTCATTAAAACTATTTGAGCGATGAGTAAATGGGCTTTGATAATTGGTGGTTCAACCGGTATTGGACTGGCTGCAGCGCAAAAGCTTGGAAAAAGCGGCTGGAACCTGCTGGTAGTACACCGCGACAGGCGCTCGGTGCTCGACGAAATAAATGCCAGCTTCGACGCCATCCGAAAGCACGGCTGCCGGCTGGTTTCATATAATTTTGACGGCACCAACCAGGAGCGGATTGCCGACCAGCTTGAGCAGATAAAATCAGCGCTCGACAACCAAAAAATCGGGCTTATGGTGCACTCCATCTCGCGGGGTAATCTCAAGGCTTTTGTTTCTGAAAACGAGCCGGAGCTGCTCCACCAGGACATTCAGCTGACTATCGACGCCATGGCATTGAACGTACTCACCTGGACCCGGCTATTGCTTAAGAACTCACTTTTTGCAAAACCGGCCAAAATCGTAACGCTCACCTCTATGGGCAACAACAGGTATTGGAAAGGCTATGGGGCTATTGCCCTGGCCAAGTCGTCGCTCGAAACCCTCACCAAATACCTGGCGGTAGAGCTGGCCCCATACGACATCCGTATCAATACGATCCAAGCGGGCGTAACTGAAACACCATCTCTTCGGATGATCCCTTCTTACGAAAAAATGATGGAGCTGGTGAAGCAGAACCACCCCCTGGGAAAAATGACGCAACCCGAAGACGTGGCCAATGCTATTTACGTGTTATCTTTGGACGAAGCCAACTGGATCAACGGTAGCATTATCCATGTTGATGGTGGCGAACATTTGTTATGACCGAACTATTTGAAGAAATAAAAAAAAATCTGCCGTACGCCCCCCCTTTTCTTTTCGTTGATGAAATTTTGTCGGCCGACGATGAGTCGCTTCGGGGAATCTATAAGCTCAAAAAGGACGAGACTTTCTACGCGGGACATTTTCCGGGACATCCGGTCACCCCGGGGGTAATCATCACAGAGATAATGGCCCAGATAGGCTTGGTATGTTTTGGAATTTTCCTGAACAGGCACGATACGGCAGCACTTGGAGGGGGCAAAGTGCCTGTATTTACCTCCTCCTGCGTCGATTTTTATTCGCCGGCTTATCCTGAGCAAACCATGGAGGTAGTTTCACGAAAAATTTATTATAGATTCGGAAAACTGAAGTGCAATATTGAATGCCATAACCGGGAGACGCAAAAACTTGTATGCAAGGGAGATCTCTCAGGGCTGTTAATCGATAAAAATGAGTTCAAATCGTAGAGTAGTTATAACCGGAGTTGGCGTTGTTGCCCCAAATGCGGTCGGGAAAGAGGCATTTTTTGAATCGCTGAAAAACCAGGTATCCGGAATCAATTTTATCCCGGAGCTAGCAGCATATAACATTGCATGCCAAATTGCCGGTGTGCCGAAGGTAACTGACGAACATAAACAACTGCACCTTCCGGAACTGCTCAACAAGCTGTTAGATAATTTTGGTGTTATTTATGGATGCCTGGCAGGTTTGGAGGCTTGGAGAGATGCCGGGTTTACGATAGGCAACGAGGCATTTGATCAGGACCTCGGAATTGTTTTTGGGGCAGGGTCTCTGGCCACTGACGAAAGCATCGGTGAACGACTGAAGCTTATAAACGAGGGACAATCGAGAAAACTAGGCACCAAAGCCATACCTCAATTTATGAATAGCGGGGTAAGTGCGTTCCTGAATGGCCTGCTGGGAGCGGGTAGCCGTGTAATTTCAAACTCCTCAGCATGTAGTACCGGCACTGAGGCAGTTGTGCTTGGGTATGAGCTTATAAAATCGCATAGAGCCAACAGGGTTCTTTGCGGCAGCTCCGAAGGCCAGGGGAAGTTTATTTGGTCCGCATTCGATGCTATGCGAGTCTTATGTAGGGACTCAAACGACCGGCCTTCATTCGGGTCACGCCCAATGAGCAGCACCTCTTCGGGTTTCGTTCCTGGTGCAGGAGGTGGTGCGCTGATTCTTGAAGATCTCGACGAAGCAGTGAAAAGAAATGCCCCCATCTATGCAGAAGTACTCGGCGGAAGCTCCAATTCGGGCGGCCAACGTATGGGCGGCACAATGACAGCGCCCAACTCTAAAGCGGTGCAGGCATGCATAAAATCGGCTGTAGCTGATGCAGGTATAGCGCCCAAAGCTATCGACCTGATTTCCGGGCATCTCACCTCCACTGCTGCTGACCCAATTGAGGTAGCTAACTGGAAGGAAGCACTCGGTCTCAGTGGCACAAATTTCCCCTATGTCAACGCCATGAAATCGATGATCGGGCATTGCATTGCCGGAGCGGGATCGATAGAATTGGTAGGTTGCGTGCTGCAGCTACAGCACAACTTTATCCACGGCAGCTTAAACATAGAAGAATTGCACCCCGAAATAGAAAAGCTGATTCCGTCGGAAAAAATACCCCTGAAAACCATACATACTCCGGTAAACACCATTGCCAAGGCCAACTTCGGTTTTGGGGACGTGAATAGTTGTGTTATTTTGCAGAAATTTAAGGGCTGATTTTTAAAGAGATATTCATGGACAAAGACCAGATAAAAGCAGAAGTAAAGAAAGTGCTGGAGCCTTATGTAATGCAAAAAGAACTGCTCGACAACCTTACTGATGAGGTGCAGCTGATACAGGATCTTAAGATCAACTCAGCCCACGTGGTAGATATTGTGCTCGATATAGAGGAGAAATACGACATCATTATAGACGACGAGTCTATTAATAAAATGAATACGATTGGGGAGGCTGTAGGCGTAATCGCCGATAAGATCAGCAACAAGTGATTGGTATTGATGTGGCCGACCTGCGCGACCCGCTTCTGCACAAACGAGGGATTCGGGCATTTCAAATGATCAGGCACCCGCTCGAACGCTTGCCTGGAAATTGTCCGGAAATTGCATTTTGGAAATTTTGGACTGCCAAAGAAGCAGTGTATAAAGCGCTAAGAACCAGCACCCCTTTTCTACCAACGACCATTCAGATAATTTTTAGCGGCGAAACCGATTTTGCCGGGCGCTGCAGCCCGGTTAACCGCCATCTTTACACCGGCACCATATCGTTGTTGAGCAACGGTGGCATGCTGGCACTGGCTCATCATGCGGAAATTGAGCCACCCAAATTCGCGGTGGTGTCAATAAGCACTGCCCCCGGATCGAAAGAACTACGGCAAAAAGCTGTCGCTCATTTTTTGCAGGAGTTTAATGAGCATGTGCGGTTTGGCACTTCGGCCAATCAACTTCCTGTGGTACAGTCAACAACCAACACCTGCCAATACGAGGTATCCCTCTCGCACCACGGCAGGTTCGGCGCTTTTGCCTATTCGCGGTGTCGCGGTATTTCTCAGTAAAATTTCTTATATTTCGTATTGTTCGATCAACCAAAAGGCTGCATTTTGAACAGGTCATTTGGGCAATACATAAACGTATCCTGAAATGAAACACATACGAAACCTAACGCTCCTTGTTCTGCTGCTCATTTTACTCCCTGATGAAACCAGAGCACAATATCTTACCAACAAGCAAGCAGTTACTCGCTTTTTCGAGGAAGTGATGAATAAATACGACATGTTTGTGATTAACGAAGTGGTTTCCGACCAATACGTATTCCACAACACGCTCAGCCCTGCCGAAAAATACAATAAGCGTCAAATGAAGGAGTTTTTGCCAGCTTTTATTTATGCTTTCCCTGATTTACGATGCAGCATCGAGGACATCGTGGCCGAAGACGACAGAGTGGCTGTGAGGCTTGTTTTTACCGGCACGCAGAAGAACGAAATTTGGGGTATTCAGCCAACAAACAGACCGATTTCTCATTTGGGTGAAGTGTTCTTCCGCCTGGAGTCAGGAAAAATCGTAGAAAGCTGGATGCGGCTGGATTTTGCCGGCCTCTTAACCAAGATGCAAAGCGAAGGTTAACTTTCGGCTGGTCGTAACCCGGGGGGTAATGTCGGCAGAAGTTTGGTTAAAACCTGGAAACTGAGTCTATCAGCCGGTTGCCGTTGTCGTCATACACAGCGTAATTAAATCCTTTGTGAATAGCATACGCACCGTAATTGCCATTTATATCCATCGCTAAAAACCCTACCTGGAGGTCATCTACGCTTGGGTGCTTTTTGTAAATGCGGTCTACTATGGCCTTGCATGCCTCAGCCGGCGATGCGCCAGCCCTCATTAATTCCACTACCATAGCACTGCCTGCCACCCGTATCACTGCTTCGCCAAGGCCGGTGGCACATGCACCGCCCACTTCGCCATCCAGAAACAGTCCGGCGCCGATAATCGGTGAGTCGCCAATGCGGCCATGCATTTTCCAGGCAGCCCCACTTGTGGTGCAGGCCCCCGCAAGCCGGCCTTCCGTATCCAGTGCCAGCGAGCTAATGGTGTCGTGATTCTCTATGTTGATTACCGGTTTGTACTCAGCTGTTTTCAGCCACTCTTCGTAGGCCTGCTTAGATTTTTCTGTGAGCAGGTTTTTTCTCTCAAAACCGTTTTCTAAGGCAAATTTTTTAGCTCCCTCCCCTACCAACATGATATGTGGTGTTTTTTCCATTACCAGCCGGGCCACCGAGATAGGGTTTTCTATTTCCTGCAGAAAAGCAACCGAGCCGCATCTACTATCAAAGTCCATTATGCAGGCGTCCAGCGTCACGTTGCCGTCCCGGTCGGGGAAGCCACCAAGTCCAACCGTCTGCACGTCGGGGTCCGACTCCACCACCCGCACACCGGCCTCCACGGCATCGAGGCTGCTGCGTCCTTCCTTCAGCATTTTCCAGGCAGCTTCATTAGCTGGCAGGCCGTGCGCCCATGTGGAAATAACTACCGGCTTATTTTCCTGCCTTTGTTCGGTAGCACAGGCTGTCCATGAAGAAACGCTCAATAAGCTGGCACCAATGGCGGTTTTGCGAATAAACTGTCGTCTGTTGTGAGGCATAGGTTGTGAACTTAAAAGCCAAACTAAAAGAAAAAGGGACATGATGAAAGAAAAAAAGCGAGGGCTGGTTCATAATTTTTAGGTGGCGGGTCCAACTATTTGCCACCGAAATTGCTCATAGAAAAATCAATTTTGGACATAAACTAGGCCCGCATGTTTTTCGTTTAAAGATTCATTATAATTACCTCGGAATGTTTGGTGTTGTTGCTCCTGCGGCTCCGGCATTCTGATCTAACCTTTGAACCGGCTATGAGACTACAAATAACAGTGTTTTTGTGTATGGTGCTTTTTGTACCTGGTGCACCTGCCCAAAACAGGGAATTTCAGGCATCTTTTACAAAAGGGCACATATGGCGCGCTACCCCGAAGCTGGCCGACATGTTTGGGCATCCTAATATTGCTACTTTCGGAATAAACTACGCCGGTTTTGGCGACAGAGATTGGGCCGCGGCGTATCCCGGCATCAGATCGGGCGCTGAAATCAGCTTTATCGATTTCGATAACACAAAACTTGGAAAATCGGTTGGCGTCAGCACGTTTGTTGCCTTGCGGATACCCTACACCCGCAACTGGTATGCAAAATTTAGCGGTGGTGCCAATTGGGTCAGCAATCCATACGACCCGCAGGAAAATCCCGGAAACCCTGCATTGGGTGGTCCGTGGTCGTTCAATATGCTCGGACACCTGTATTATGAACTGGAGTTTTGGAACGGGTATGTAATCCGTCCGGGCATTGCACTTCACCATCTTTCATCCTGCTCCTATTTCCAGCCCAACACCGGAATCAATATTCCTGCCGTGTTTCTTGAAGTAGGCAACCGACTTCCGCAGGCCAATCCCGGCAACAAGATTATGCCCTCGGTTCACCGGCCGGGCTGGGATTTTCTTTTGCAGGTCGGTGGAAGCCGGAAGGCGGAAAAAGGCTTTGAAAACAAAAGGTTCTGGGTTGCGTCAGCAAACGCAGGCGCTTTGCGAAGGTTGAGCCGAATAAACAAGCTGGGACTCGAAGTCTCTTTTATTAGCAGTCAGGCCGACAATAATTGCGTAAAGAGAAAAGTGAGTGAGGGCTTATTGCCGCCGGAAAGTGATTACAAAAGGTTGGGCGTAGCGCTACACCATGAGCTGGTTTTTGGAAAAGTCAGCTTTTATAATGCGATTGGCTATTATGTGTACAATCCAGCAGCGCTTAAAAAGAACTGGTACCAACGCTACGGCGTACGATACTCGCTCCTGAAAAACCTTGTGTTTTCTCCCACGATGGTGGCTCACCTCGGCACTGCCGACTTCTTCGAACTGAGCCTGGGATACCGGCTGAGCACCAATAACGCGGAGAAATCGTAGGAGTATTCATATACTTACTTATATTTACGTATTATTACGTAATATGAAACTACGAATCAGAGGCAATAGTATCCGGCTAAGGCTTGAGCAACAGGAAGTAAGGCAATTGGCCCACACCGGCGTTGTGGAGGAAATTGTTTCGTTTCCTGCATCTGCTTCTTTTAAGTACTCGCTTAGGCTACACCAGTCAGACCAGTTCGAAGCCCGGTTCGAGCAGGGCACCATCGCGGTGTTTGTCCCCAATGAAAAAGGAAAAACCTGGGCTGCGAGCGACGATGTGGGGATTTATGCGGAAATACCTTCAGGCGACGCTGGCTTGAAAATAGCAATCGAAAAGGACTTTCAATGCCTCCACAAAAGGCCTGATGAAGATGAAAGTGACATGTTTGTTAATCCGCTAAAAAAGGGAGTGTAGGGTTTACGATTGTCAATCTCCTTCCGGACTCCGAACTACCACCTGCATCAGGGATCAACTTGTACCGCAGGGATTCTCGGTTTAAATCTTCAAAGGAATTGAGAGTGCCAGGTTTTTAATTCAGGGCCTTCCTCACCAATTCAGATACCGCCGCCGGAAGGTCCATTGCCAGCGCCCATTGCTGCCCCTTCTCTGTCATCTTGCCCCAGGTTTTTCGTAGAATATCGAGCACTTTGGCCTCGTCATGCTGGGCAGCGAATTCTTCCAGGTAATACTTCAAAAACACGAAACAAACCACGTCTTCCAAGATAGCAGCCTCTGCGTCAGACTTCAGCCCCTTTTTAATGACCAAAGAGCGCACCTTGTCCGTTTCTCCCGCAGTGCATCCCCGGCGTTGCATTATTTCGGCCAAAGCATCAGCATGGTACATTTTCAGCTTGCTTCTCCACTTCAGGTAGCCTTGCCGGTCCATCGGATATTCACTTCTCGGAATTTTCCACCTGCCGATATGCTGTCCCCTGGCAGCTATCTGCAGAAAAATACCTGCCTCAGGTTGGTACTGCCGAAGCATGTCCGACATGCGTTTTCCATATGTAAGCTCATACGGATAGGTTTTGCCGTCGACTTCTACCGACCTCGGGTCTTCGCTATTTACCGAGTCAATGTCAGCCAATATATGCTGCAGCTTTTCGTCATCTGTCATCTCGCCAAGGTAGTTAAGTTTTCAGAAAATTCTGATTCGATAACGGCGAGGGCATGAGCCACCACTTTGCCTACAACAATAATGGCAGGGGTGTCAACGGGCTGCTTCAACGAACACTCATATATGGCGGAAGCGGGGGCAAAAATCCGCCGGGCCTCCGGCTGACTCCCCTTGCTTAGTACTGCCATTACTTCCGAGTGGCCCCGGCATTCGCACACCATTGTGGCAATCTCCATTAGCCTTGAAGCTCCCATTAACACAACCACAGTCCCCTTGCCTGCAATAGCCCACTTCAGCTCCTCCGAAAGGTGTCCACTGCTGGTAGTGGCGGTAACAATGGTAATACCGGCACTCACACCACGTACAGACAGGGGTATGCCTGCCAGGGGAGCAACGGCAATGGCACTGCTTATTCCCGGCACATATTCCACCTCCATTCCATGTTTTTTTGCATACGCCATTTCTTCAAACCCCCTCCCGAACACAAAAGGATCACCCCCTTTCAGCCGCACCACCGTATTGTTCGTTTTCCCGTACCGGACGATCATTTTATTAATATAGTGCTGCTGCACGTGATGCATTCCCTTTCGCTTACCTACGTAAATGCATTTCGCCGATTTATTGCAATGTGTTAGCAACTCCTCGTTTACAAGGGCGTCGTACAACACCACATTTGCTGCTTGCAAAGCTTTTATCGCCTTTAAAGTAATTAAATCGGCGTCTCCGGGCCCCGCCCCAACAAGAATAAGCCGCGACCCTTTAGAATATTTGGAATCCATACAACAGGCATTTTATTTTTTTTACGTAGTAAAGATATGACTACTTAAATATTTTTAAGTATGTTTACGTAACTAAATTTACGTACTATGCAAAGCGTACTTGTAATAGGTGGCGGAATGGTGGGCTACAAGTTTTGTGAAAAATTGGTTAACCAGGCGCCGGGTGCATTCAAAGTAACTATTATTGGCGAAGAGCCCCTGCCGGCGTACGACAGGGTGCACTTGAGCGAATACTTCACTCACCAATCGGCAACGCCTTTGCTTATGGCTGGCCTCGACTGGTATCGCGAAAACGGCATTGAGTTGATTACCGGCGAAATGGTAGTGGGTATAGATCGCGCGGGCAAGCATGTGGCAACACATACGGGCAGGGTCCTTTCCTACGACAAGCTGGTTTTAGCTACCGGCTCCACGCCGTTTGTGCCGACTATCGAAGGCTCGGGAAAAAGCGGTGTATTTGTTTATCGTACAATAGAGGACCTCGATGCCATAGCAGCCTATGCAGCAAAATGCAAAACGGCCGCTATCCTCGGCGGCGGCCTCCTGGGGCTCGAAGCGGCCAAGGCGGCAATGGATCTCGGCCTCAACGCCCATGTAATAGAATTTGCTTCGCGATTAATGCCTCGTCAGCTGGATGAAGCTGCCTCCAGGGTGCTCGGCGAGACGCTTGAAAGCATGGGTTTGCGCATACACCTGGGAAAGTCGACGGCGCGGGTAAACGGAGAAGAGGCCATGGAATCGCTTACTTTTTCCGACGGCAGTATGCTGGCCGCGGAAATGCTGATTATTTCGTGTGGAATACGCCCACGAGACGAGCTGGCCACTTCATGCAACTTGCGCAAAGGCGAGCGTGGCGGGTTCGCCATTAATGATTACGCGCAAACAAGCGACGAAAACATTTACGCGATAGGTGAAGCGGCCTCCTGGCAGGGAGTGACCTATGGGCTGGTGGCGCCCGGCTATGACATGGCCGCTGTGGCGGTAAATCATTTGACGGGCGCAGAGACCAAGGGCTTTACAGGAGCAGATATGTCGACCAAGCTGAAACTAATTGGTGTGGATGTTGCCAGCTTCGGTGATGCACTCGACGAGGAGAAAAAATACCGCTCCATCATCTACGAAAATGGAAACGCCGGCATCTACAAGCGCATCAACTTGTCCGAAGATGGCAAAAGGCTAGTGGGCGGCATACTGCTTGGTGATGCAGCCAACTACAACATGCTTTTTCAAATGATGCTCAACGGCCTGCCAGTGCCACCTCATCCGGAGGATTTGATAGCTGACAGCCAACGGCAAGCTGCCCCCGCCGGCAATACCATTGATCTTCTGCCTGCATCAGCGCAGATATGCTCTTGCGAAAATGTGACTAAACTCGACATCGTGAGCGCCGTGGAAGACGGCGGCATAGAGCAGCTGGCTGAGTTAAAGAAATGCACCAAAGCCGGCACGGGCTGTGGAGCGTGTACACCGATGGTGAACGACATTCTGAGCCTTTCGCTGAAAAAAATGGGGAAAAAAGTGCGGAAGGTTTTATGCGAGCATTTCCCTTATACGCGGCAGGAGCTTTTCGACCTTGTGAAAGTTAATGCCATCAACTCATTTGATCAGTTAATTGCGGGGTACGGGAAGGGGCATGGTTGCGAAACCTGCAAACCCGCCGTGGCGTCGATCCTTGCCAGTGCCTGGAACGACCTCATTCTGAGGCAAGACACCATACAGGACACCAACGACCGCTTTCTTGCCAACATCCAGAAGGGCGGCTCCTACTCGGTGGTGCCCCGCATACCTGGTGGCGAAATAACCCCCGAAAAGCTGATTGTAATTGGTGAGGTGGCAAAAAAATACAACCTGTACACCAAAATCACCGGCGGCCAGCGCATCGACATGTTCGGTGCCCGGATTGATGAACTACCTGATATTTGGGAGGAACTGGTAAATGCCGGATTTGAAAGTGGCCATGCCTACGGAAAGGCCTTGCGCACTGTAAAAAGCTGCGTGGGCTCAAGCTGGTGCCGCTATGGCTTGCACGACTCCGTGAGCTTTGCTATCAGAATTGAAGAACGGTACAAGGGCCTGCGGGCGCCGCATAAGCTAAAGAGCGCTGTGTCCGGTTGCAGAAGAGAGTGTGCGGAAGCTATGAGCAAAGACTTTGGCATTATTGCCACAGAAAAAGGGTGGAACGTGTATGTAGGTGGCAACGGCGGAGCAAATCCGCAACATGCCGTGCTACTGGCTGGAGATATTGACGAAGAAACGTGCGTCAGCTACATCGACCGCTTCCTTATGTTTTACATCAAAACAGCCGAGCCGCTCAACCGCACTTCCACCTGGCTCAACAAGCTGGACGGCGGCATCGACTACCTGAAACAGGTGGTAGTGGAAGACTCGCTGTGTATCGGGCAGCAGCTGGAAGCGGAAATGGAACTGCTGATAGACGCTTATGCCTGCGAGTGGAAAGA
>CBFGTI010000146.1:0-13973 GCA_965651695.1 uncultured Imperialibacter sp.
ATGCTTTGGGCGTGGCAGCAGGGTTATACGGCCCTTTATACTGACATTTCGACCTACGGCTACTTATGGCTTTTTCTCAGCTTTCTTCTGGCGTTGGTCATTCACGAAACTTATTACTACTGGCTCCACCGCTGGATGCACCACCCCGGCGTTTTCGGAAAGGTGCACCGGGTGCATCACCAAAGCGTCGTTTCCTCACCATGGACGGCTTTTTCTTTTCACCCGTGGGAAAGCGTATTGCAGGCACTCATTGTTCCGCTTATTGTGCTGGTATTGCCCATGCATATTTACGCAATACTGGCATTGCTCATATTTATGACTCTGAGCGCGGTAATAAACCACCTTGATATTGAAATTTATCCGGCAGGATTTGAAAGGCACTGGCTTGGCAAATTTTTAATCGGGGCCACACATCATAGCCTGCACCACACGGAGTTCCGCACCAACTTCGGATTGTATTTTACCTTTTGGGATAAATGGATGGGGACAGAAAGCCCCGAGTTTTTAAAGCGCTTTGCAGAAAAAACCCAGCCACCCCAACAGCCTTAGCGCGGCCTGTCGCCGATAAACTTCACACACGGAAAGGAATTCCACGAGCATGGCTTGTGAAAAGTAACGCTTACCGCTTCGGCGGTCGCTTCCTTTACTTCAAAAGCGAGTTCCGGTTTTACCACCCAGCTGTCGAGGCATTTTTTGTCGACGGCAGAATACTGCTCAGTCTGCACTTCGAAGTTGGCCAGCATATAATTGTAAGAGGCTTTGTCCTTCTTGTTTTCATCTACTATCACATACCAGCCGGGCGGCAGGCTCACAGAAAACCCGCCCGAGTCGTTGGAAGTAGCCTCAGCCACTACCGGCGCGTCGGGGTCGTTTTCTTTGCCGGCTTTAATGTAAAGGTTTTTGCCGGCCAGTGGTTTTGGAGTTTGCAGGTCGTCCAGTATTCGCTGCGAAGGGGCTGCACCGCCGCAGTAAGCCTCGGTTTGGTATACTATGCCCGATATACTCACATTTTTTGTTTCCTGCGCCACGGGGCGTTTGCAGCCGGCTATGGCCAGCAGGACCAGAAGTAAATATCTTTTCATTTAGTTTTTAGTGCGCCAAACTGCTAAAGATACAAAAATTACCCGGCCGTGCATCAAAGCCACTTCTTGTGCTTCATGAAGCCCACCATTATTACGCTGCCGATTATCATAAACATCCACAGCAAAGGGTAGCTCCATTGCCACCGAAGCTCCGGCATGTGTTCGAAATTCATTCCATACACGCCGGCAATGAAAGTGAGCGGTATAAAAATCGCTGCTACCACCGTCAACGTTTTCATCACTTTGTTCATCTCGTTGCTGAGATTGGAGTTGTGGAGGTCCATGATGTCTTTGAGCATTTCCCGCGAGGTTTCGAACGAAGAAATGAGGTACACGATGTGGTCGGAAACATCCTGAAAATAGTTGATGGATGACTTCTGAATAAAGTGGGAGCCTTCTACCCGAAGCTTGTTGAGCGCATCCCGAAGCGGGAGTGTATATTTTCTGAGTACGTTTATCTCCTTTTTTATTTCCATTATTTCCTCTACCACCGGGTACGAAGGGTTTTTGATAATCTGGCCTTCCAGCCGTTCAATCTTCTCGCGCAGCCCCTCCATTATTGCCATGTAATTGTCGACGATGGTGTCGACAATGCTGTAAAAAAGGTAATCGGCGCCGTGTTTCCTGATCCTTCCTTTCCCCAGGGCAATTCTGCTCCGCAGCTCGTCAAAAACATCGCCCGGCAATCCTTCCTGAAACGTAATAATCAGATTTTCCCCCATTACAATACTCAAATGCTCCTCTGTTACCTTCTTTCGCTTTTCGTTGTACACCAGCATTTTTACGGTGAAAAACAGGTAGTTGTCGAAAGCCTCGAACTTGGGCAGGTGCTCCAGGTTAAGAATGTCTTCTACTATCAGATGGTGGATGTCGAAAAACTGTGCGGTGTCGTCCACCACTATTTTGTTGGCGATTTCAACATCAATCCAGTTGGTGCAGTCGGGCTTCACTTTTCGCGAGGCCTCGGCCGGGCTCAGGTGGTCCTCGGTGTTGGAGCCGGCGTCGTTGTATTGTATAAGGGTTATCAAGGTTGGCGCATTTGGGCGTGAATTTAATCCGAACCTTTGGAAATAGCGAAGGTAGGAGTCTAGAAGTTTTGCTGATGCACCAACCGCTTAGTAGTCGTTCAATTTTTTTGCCTTGTTGAATTCAGCCTCAGTAAAATTCGGAAGGCTTTCATCGCTATCGATGTATATTTTCCACTCGTCTCCGAGTTTCTTGAGCGTTACGTGAAAAAGGCCATAAAATACCTTCTCTTCTTCATCGGGGGCATTCACGGTTACCTTGTAGTAGCCCACTTCGTATGCTACTGTGCCGCTTACCAAACGGTCTACAAATCGCAACTCCAACTCACGCTCAATATCTCTGGATCGCGAAATTGAATTTCCCCTGAACTGGCTTTTGCGGTAGTCGGTCCCCACCATAATCTGCCCGCGGTCTCTGCTCACGTGTATCACGTCATCGGTATGCAACGCCATAAAATGCTTTGTGTGGAAGCTGTTGTAGGCCTCAATGAAGGGTATCCACACCTGGTCGTTAATTAGTTTCAACTCAATTTGTTGCTGTGCTTGTACAAAAAATGGTATAGCACCAACAAGGATAGTCAGCCACTTTTTCATATCAATCCTTATTTAATGTCGTTTAGTTAGGCCAATTATCCCTCTTTGGAGTCTCCCTCTTTCGAGGCGCACGGCCAGTGGCGCACGGCCAGTGGCGCACGGCCAGTGGCGCACAGCCATTAAGGGAAAGGGAGAGGATTATAAATGGCTAACTAACCACATTGAATCTTTATCTGCTATTGTCAGGTCTCTACAACAATTTGGATACGACTAACCCTGAAAAAGCAACCGGTGTGGACGGGGGATTTTTGGGGGGAAAATGATGCAGGCGGCAAAATACTGCACTGCCGCCTGCAAAAAACCTACTCTTTCCAGCTCATTGGGTAGTCGGGGTCGACAAACGGTATTGCGTCTTCGGTAAGGTACAGCGGCCCGAAGGTGTCGAGCATTACTGCTAGCTCTTCCGTTTCTTTTGCGCCGATGCTTTTCTCCACAGTACCGGGATGAGGTCCGTGAGGCAGCCCGCCCGGATGCAGTGTAAAAGAACCTCTGTCTATTCCCTTGCGACTCATAAAATTGCCTTCCACGTAGTACAGCACCTCGTCGGAGTCGATGTTGCTGTGGTTGTATGGGGCAGGTATGGCCTGCGGGTGGTAGTCGAACAGGCGTGGCACAAAGCTGCAAATAACATAGCCGTGCGCCTGAAAAGTTTGGTGCACCGGTGGTGGCTGATGAATGCGGCCCGTAATGGGTTCGAAATCATGTATGCTCAACGCATAGGGATAAAGAAAACCGTCCCATCCCACTACATCAAACGGGCTGTAGTCGTACATATAATGATGTAGAAATCCCCCTTTTTTTATTTTCATCAGGAATTCGCCTTTGCCGGTTTCAGTAAAGGGTTCCGACGGTGGCCGAATGTCACGTTCGCAGTAGGGAGAGTGCTCCAGCAGCTGCCCGAGCTCATTTCTGTATCTTTTTACGGTTTCTACCGGCCCTGCCGACTCAATGACCAAAAGGCGCAGCGGCCCTTCGTCCCATTGGAGTTTATATATAGTTGTGCGCGGTATTACCACATAGTCGCCCGATTCTACCCTGAGCTTGCCAAACTGCGAATAAAGCCAGCCCGCTCCATCGTGAATGAATATCACTTCATCGGCCTCCGCGTTCTTGTAGAAGTAATCCATATTGCGGCTGGTGGGGTTGCACAATGCCATGGACACGTCTTTGTTTTTAAACAACACCTTGCGTGCTTCGAGCCAATCGTCGCCAGTGGTGCCAAGGTCGTGGGTTTTAAGGTGGGTCTGCAGCAAGGGGTAGTCAGTCGCTATTTTTGCGCCGAAAGGCACCGGCTCTGCAATGGAAAGTACCCTCGTGGGCGGATTTATGTGGTACAGGTTGGAGTAAATGCCCGAGAATCCTTTGGAGCTTACGAGCTCTTCTTTGTAAAGGCTGCCGTCGGGTTGCCGGAACTGCGTGTGGCGCTTGTGAGGAATGTCTCCAAGTTTATGATAATAAGCCATATGTCATCTTTAGGGTTAATTCCCAAAGTTACAAATTGGCTGAGCCACATAAAAAAAGAAGCCGGGTTAAAAATCCCCGGCTTCCAATACTGCCTCTTAATTATTTCTATCTCTTTCGGCCAGCTGCTCGGCCTGATCGAACATCGTAACAGCTTTGAGAAAAATCTCATCGGCCTGGTTAAATACCGGGAAGAACCCCTCCTCTCCCCAATTGCTCCTGGCAAGGTGAGCCTTAATGTGTGTCTTTATCAGCTCTTTCGACTTCGCAAATTCGGTATTAGTAAACTTCACTTTGTTCTCACGGGCCAGCTTGTTAAGGTCGTCGAGCATTTTGTCGGTTACCTGAAACTCGTTGAAAAACTCGTCGAAGCCCATTTTTTCAAATCTCTTTTTATTAGCCGCGTTGTACTTAAAAGTATACTCCCGAAGCGAGTTGCTGGTGTACAGCCTGGTGAGGTAGCCCGAGGTAATAGTTGTATCTACTGGCACGAATACATCGGGAAGTATGCCGCCTCCGCCATAAACTTTACGGCCGGTGCTGGTTACATACTCCAGCGAATCGTTGATATGGATGCTGTCGGCAAAGAAAAGCTCACCGCTTTCGTAGCGTTCGGCCAGGTCGTGAGAGTACTCTTCGTTTTTGCCTACGTATGGCTTTTGAATGCTGCGGCCGCTTGGCGTGTAGTATCTTGAAATGGTAAGCCGGAGTTCTGACCCGTCGGTAAGGTTAATGGGCATCTGCACCAGGCCCTTGCCAAACGAGCGGCGGCCTACGATAAGCGCCCGGTCGTTGTCCTGAAGTGCTCCTGCCACAATTTCAGATGCCGAGGCACTACCCTGGTCGATCATCACGATCACAGGTCCTTTTTCAAACAGCCCCTTTCGCTGCGATTTGTATTCTGAATTGTAGCGAGGCTCCTTGCCTTTGGTGTAAACAATCATGTTGTTGTCGGCCAGTAGCTCATCTACCATGTTAACGGCGCGGTCCATGTAGCCGCCGGGGTTGCCGGTAAGGTCAAGCACAAGCTTTTCCATGCCCTGGTCCACTAGTTTTTGCAGCGCTTTGTGAAACTCATCGTAGGTAGTTGCAGTAAAGCGGCTCACCTTTATGTAGCCTACTTCTTTGTTTACCATATAAGAGACATCCACCGACGACTGCGGTATTTTGTCGCGGATAATCTTGAACTCAAGCGGCTCTCTGGCAGACGGCCTGATCACGCTAAGCATTACCTCAGAACCTTTCGGGCCACGCAGTTTGTCAAACACCTTTCGGTTGTTGAGGCCAATGCCAGCCACATTGTCGCCATCTACTTTTATAATTTTATCGCCGGCCAGCAGGCCTACTTTTTCGGACGGGCCGCCACTTAGCGGCGTTACTACGAACAGTGTGTCTTTAAATATGTTGAATTCAATTCCAATACCTTCAAAATTTCCCTGTAGCTGCGACTGCGCCAACGTTACTTCCTCTTTGGGTATGTACACGGTATGAGGATCCAGCTTTTCGAGCATATTGGTAATGGCGGTTTCCACCAGTTCGTCAGAGTTAACCTGGTCTACATAGTTCCTGTCTATATAGCCCAACACTTCTCTGAATTTAAAAAGGCTCTTGTTTACATCCCCTGAAGGATTTTGGGTTGTAGTAAAATTGGCTCCCACTAATACGCCAACGGCTATTGCGGAGGTAATAATGATCGGCAATCGGATCGCCCACTTGGAATTGTTCATAAATTTGTCCTTTCTTTCTATCACACAATCAAACACTATTCGTTGTAGTAAAACGGGTGATGGCAGCTTTCGGTTTTTGAAATATTTGAGGAGAGGTCGACGAAGCCAACTGATAAGTTTTTATTCTCAGCTTTTCCACCCATTGTAGTATTATGTATATTTGAATCAATTTAGAAAAAAAAAGAGAGTGAAGCTGGCCCAAAGAACCATTAATTCTATAATCGACGAAAATTTTATTTTCGCAAAAGTTCTCGATTACTTTGGAATAGCTTTTTACAAGTACTCAGGCCACACCTTGGAGCAGCTATGTGTTGAAAAGGGAATCGAGTTGGAAAAAGTTCTCTACAACATGGAGAAATTCCGGTCGTCGGGTGAAATTGACAAAACAACGCTCAGCACTTACCCCGTCGATCTTATCATCGAATACCTCAAACACTCGCACCACGTTTTTATCAAACAAAAGCTTCCTTACCTCGCCAGGTTAATCAATGGGCTGGATAACCGGTCGTCGGTTAGCAGGAGCCTGGCCAGCGATCTCAAGTTTGTTTTCCCACTATTTGTTGAAGATTTTATCCATCATATTTACGAAGAGGAAGACACGCTGTTTGCCTATGTAAAAGATCTTTTCAAAGTGGAGCAGGGCCAAATGCCAGCTACCAGGCTATTCTATCAGTTCGAATCTTATTCCATACAGGAAGCAGCCATTTCTCACGATCATACCGAGGATGAATTGAAAGGAATAAGAGAGATTACACACAACTACCAGTACAACCCGCTTGGCGATTTGCACCTGAAAGTGATTTATGAAGAGTTGAAGTCGTTCGACAAAGAGCTTACCCACCATGCGTCCATCGAGGATGAAGTGCTTTTCCCCAAGGCACTGATGCTTGAGAAGAATGTAATGGAATTGATAAACAGGAAAATTCGTTGGAACTAGTATATGGGCCGTATTTTAGCCATTGACTATGGCGGCAAACGAACAGGGCTGGCTGTAACCGACCCCCTGCAGATTATAGCCACGGCATTAGAGACCGTGCCCTCCAAAGAACTTATTTCCTGGTTGAAGCGATATTTGCAGCAGGAAACGGTAGATGCCATGGTTGTGGGAATGCCAAAGAAGCTGGACAACACCGATACCAACGGAACTTTTATTGTCAATCGTTTTTTAGAGGTGCTAAAGAAGGAGTTTCCCGAAAAGCCCATTCACACTATTGATGAAAGATATACCTCCCGCATGGCTTTGGATGCCATGCTGGCCGGAGGTATGAAAAAAAAGGACAGACGAAATAAAGAGAATGTAGATAAGATTAGTGCGGTTCTCATACTGCAGTCTTACCTGGAGAGATTTAAGATATGATTTACCCCATTGTAGTTTATGGCGACCCGGTGCTTCGGAAAAAAGCTGCCGATATTGAAAAAGGAACTGTAGACGTGGAGCTATTGGCCCAGGATATGTTCGAAACCATGCATGCGGCTAGTGGCATAGGGCTGGCCGCTCCTCAAATAGGTATGCCGCTCAGAATGTTTGTAGTAGACGGCTCGCCCCTGGAGGAACCCGG
Organism: uncultured Imperialibacter sp.; assembly: GCA_965651695.1. Classification (GTDB taxonomy): domain Bacteria; phylum Bacteroidota; class Bacteroidia; order Cytophagales; family Cyclobacteriaceae; genus Imperialibacter. The sequence continues at coordinate 7,449 of CBFGTI010000146.1, forward strand.
CATGGACGATTTTAAGAAAGTGTTTATAAATGCTCAGATTACCGAGCGGAATGGAAAACCTGTAGTAATGGAAGAAGGCTGTTTGAGTATTCCCGGTGTGCGCGACAACGTGGAACGGCTGGACAGCATTACGATACGCTATTTTGACGAGCTATGGAATGAGCATACCGAAACCTACCACAATATGCAGGCCCGCATCATTCAGCACGAGTACGACCACATCGAAGGTATTCTCTTTACCGACCACCTGTCAGCGTTCAAAAAGCGGATCATTAAAAACAAGCTCATCAACATTAGCAGGGGCAAATGCACGGCTGACTACCGCATTAAAGTTCCGGTGAAAAGATAATGGCCACAACCAAAGACTCCTTCCGCTCGAAGCTGCCCGACGTGGGCACCACCATTTTTACGGTGATGTCGAAGCTGGCAGCGGATGAAGGGGCTATCAACCTTTCGCAAGGCTTTCCGGATTTTCCCATCGACGGCGCCCTTGCCGAAAAAGTGGTGGAAGCTGTACGAAATAACCTGAACCAGTATGCGCCCATGCCCGGTTACCCGCCGCTGCTTGAGGCAATCTCAAAAAAGATCAGTCAAACGTATGGGTGGGCGCCCGATCCAGCGAAAGAAGTGGTGGTGACGGCCGGGGCTACCGAAGCGTTGTTTGCTGCTATTATGAGCCTGGTGAGGCCCGGCGATGAGGTGATCATATTTGAGCCGGCCTACGATTCGTACATGCCAGCTATTTCGTTGGCAGGGGGTGTGGCGGTGCCGGTTCCGCTCAATTTTCCCAATTATTCCATCCCGTGGGACAGGGTGCATGACAATGTGAGCCCCCGTACCCGCATGATAATTGTAAACACGCCCCACAATCCCAGCGGGGCAGTTATTTCCGATGAAGACCTAACCGAGCTGGAAACGCTGGCACAAAAGCACGGCATATACATTTTGGGTGATGAGGTGTACGAACACATCATTTTTGACGGGAAAAAACACCACAGCCTGCTTTCACGTCCGGGGCTAAAACCTTACGCCATCTCGGTATTTTCTTTTGGCAAAACATTCCATGCCACCGGCTGGAAGATCGGCTACATAGTAACCAACCCCGGGCTGACAGTGGAAATGAAAAAAGTGCACCAGTTTCTTACTTTTTGTGTAAACACCCCCATGCAGGCCGGTATTGCCGCTTTCCTGTCGTCGGGCGACCACTATTCGGAGCTCGGCGTGTTTTACCAGCGAAAGCGAGACCTCTTCCTGAAGGCTATAGCGGGGTCTTCATGGAAACCGCTGGCGAGCTACGGTACCTATTTTGAGCTGATGTCGTATAAAAGTTTTAGTGCGGAATACGACTACGACCTGGCCGTGCGCCTGACAAAGGAATTGAAGGTGGCCAGCATTCCGGCGTCGGTATTTTATCATAACAGAACCGACCACAAAGTGCTCAGGTTCTGCTTTGCCAAGCAGGACGAAACCTTACTTAAAGCAGCAGAAAAGTTATGCACGATTTGAAAGTAGCGTTGATACAAGCCGACCTTCACTGGGAAAACATTGAAGCCAACCTTGCCATGTTTGAAGAGAAGATATGGCAGATCAAATCCGGGCCCGACATTATTGTGCTGCCGGAAATGTTCACCACGGGGTTTACCATGCAAGCCAAAGCACTGGCCGAGCCAATGAACAGCAAGACTTTTCGCTGGATGAAGCAGCAAGCGGCTCAAACAAAAGCGGCAGTAATGGGCAGCTATATAGTAGCGGAAAAGGGGCAGTACTTCAATCGCTTCGTGGCCATGCTGCCCGATGGCAAATTCTACCAATACGACAAGCGCCATTTGTTTGCACTGGCCGGTGAAGCGGGTGATTACACTGCAGGAACGGAACGGCTTGTTTTTGAATGGAAAGGCTGGAAAATATGCCCGATGATTTGCTACGACCTGCGTTTTCCCGTATGGGCCCGCAATAAGTGGGAGGGCGACGCCGCAGCTTTTGATTTGCTAGTGTACGTGGCCAACTGGCCGGCACCGCGTGTAAACGCCTGGGACACGCTGCTGCAGGCCCGGGCTATTGAGAATTTATCCTACTGCATAGGCGTGAACCGCACGGGCACCGATGGGGTACATGCCGAATACCTCGGCCACTCAGCGGTGTACAACTACAAAGGGCAGCAGCTCGCCTTCAACGAAGGCGAACAAACCATACTTGAAACTGCTCTCAATTATGAGGAAATGGCAGCATTCAGGAAGCGGTTTCCGTTTTACCTTGAAGCGGATACTTTTGAGATAAAGAGAGGGAAAGTGTAATTGCCGGTGAAGGGCTTTATTGAGGCTCTTGTGACACCCTGGACCTTATAGCTTCTGCTACAAAATTATTCAGGGAAACTTTAGCTTCCATGGCCAATAGAGCCGCCTTCCTGTGAAGCGTGGCCGGTATTCGCACATTAAAACTCCCTTTAAAAGGATGCTCCGGATTTTTACCTTCCAATTTGCAGTCGCTCAAGTAGGTATCAATCGCCTCATGAAAATCCTTTTGAAGATCTTTCCCGGTTTCGCCTTCATAAGAAATTAATCCCTTAATCCCCAGCACTTGGCCATAAAGTAAATTATCCTCCGGGCTATATTCAATGCTTCCGGTATAACCTTTATACTCCAGATATTTCATAGTCGCAATGTCTCCTTTATCTGTTTCAGTTGGTAGTTTTTCAGAATTCCATTCGGGTGGGGCTTGTGAAGCATTATTGTAGTTCCGCTACTATTCTCAAACTTAACTCTCGAACCAGACGTTTTTCCCTTCTTAACTTCGTCAAACCCAAAGTATCCAAGCAATGTAACCATCTCTTGGTAATGAAAATCAGATGGCAAGCTTAAAAACCTTTGTACAAGCTTTTCTTTCCTAGACACAACACAAAGCAACTAAATATAGTTACATTTTCAAAAGAAAATCATTTGCCTATTGTTGGAAAAATGTCCCCCAACTCCCTCCACGTCGTTTCCTTTACATCAAGCTTCTTCACAATGCCGGCTGGCAGCATCGCTTTACCCACGGAGTAAGCTGCTAGGGCTTTCTTACTTCGAACCAGCTTTTCAAAAAACCCGGCCAGGCCACCCACCGCGGCCTCTGAATGTTGCTGAATTACCAGCACTACCTCGTCTGCCTCAACCAGGAGCAATTCAGCGTACCTGAGTGTGATTTGATCGCTGTGGTTGTCCAGGTCGTAAATGAACGTGTTAGCAGCACTGTCTCCCGACAACGGATTCCCAAACCGGATTTCGTCTTTTGAGCCGATCTGAATATAAAAGGCCACCTTCTTCATAAGCCCACAATGATTTTTTTAGTGACTGCCTGCTGGCCCGATAAAATTCTAAAAAAATACAGGCCGGTGGGTAAAAAATCGAGGGCCAATGCGGCAACCTGGCCACGTTGGAGCGCTACCGGTGCGCCTACCTGCTGCCCCGAAACATTGTAAAGTACCCCGGTGGCATCCAGGTTGCTTTCGATTTTCAACGTTCGGGTATCTTGCAGCGGGTTTGGATAGGCGTTAACCTGCAGTTTTGTAATAGCCGGAGGGTCGCCTCTTTCATCGGTACCTGTGTATATGAGCAGCCCGCCCCGGGCAGTTCCAAGCACGAGCTCGGGTACGTTGTCCTCATCTAAATCAGCCAAAGCCGGCCATATCCTTCTGCCCGCCGATAAGGCACTCGCTATATCCACTGTTTTGTTGTAGAGGCGAATAGCAGTCGCTTCTGCCTGGGAAGAAAAGTCAGCAATTAACCTTACCTCTCCCGAATTGTCGGACAACAGCAGGTCGGGAGTTGCATTTCCGTCGGCATTTACAACCACCGGCACCAGAAAGGTCCGGTCCGGGTTGAGATTGATGTTCAGGTATGCATCAGTTTTGGTGCTGTATTCAGGTGCTGTGTTAGTGCCGCTATTTACCCACAACGACAGGCGGCCATTCGATTGGCCGAGTAGAATATCGAGCTTTCCGTCGCCGTTAACGTCGTAAAAGAAGGGGTTGTCGGTTGCGTTAATTGCGACAGTAATGGGGGCTGCTTCGCTTGTATTAAAATGCCCGTCGCGATTAGGAATCCACAGAATATTCAATCCAAACGTGTTCAGTCCGTACCCTTTCAGGATAAGGTCTGCGTCGCCACCGCCGTCAACATCGGCCAGCTGGATGCTCAAATTTGTAAGCCCCAGCTGGCTTAGTTGCATCCAGTCGTTGCTTGCCACTTCAAACAGTCCGCTGCCTTTATTGCGCAGCAGGGTTACTGTAGCCACAAAGGTATCCTGAAGCGGCATACCCTTGTTGGCTACCAGCAGGTCGGGCAGTCCGTCTCCGTCGGCATCAAAAATTACCGGCACGGCGTTTTCGCCCACGTCAAACATCTCGTTTTGCAGAAAAGGAAGCGCCTCCGAAAAATTGGAAGCTCCGGTAGCAGCCCGGTTTTCGAGCAAAAATGCAGACCGCGTGTAGTCGAGCCCCACCAGGTCTTCGCGGTGGTTAGACGAAAGAACCAGGTCGGCAGTGCCGTCTTTATTGAAATCGCCTGAAAAAGCAGAGGGAAAAAAGGAGCCGCTAAACGGTCGGTCGGACGGTTGAAAGAACGACTCCACGGTTTCAAACCTGGCTTGGTCCAGTGTGCCGGTATTGGGTAGAAATGCTAATTCTTCGCAATCTTCTTCGCCTATCAGCAGATCGGGCAGGCTGTCGCCGGTGAGGTCGGTAAGCAGCAAGGTTTTGCCGCTTATGTGCATGGTTCGGCCCCCGGGCGATGTGCAGGTATTTTCTCCAAACTGATAGTTGCCACAGCCGCATTCTGAAAGCTCACCCCAGCGTTGGGTGGTTCTTACAAAACTGAGCCCGCAGCCGCCGTTGTCGTCTGCACTGTGGTTTTCGTAAAAGTTGATGGTTTCGCCAGATGAGAAATTGAAGGCGAGGATATCAAGATCGCCGTCGGCGTCGACATCGGTAATGGCAGGAATATCCGATGGATTAACGAGCAGGTTGACAGTGGAAGTGCCGGAAACACTAAACAGCGGATCGTGTGTCAGCTCCCAGGCAGGAGTGCCGCCATCGGCTGTAGCATTGGTAAATACCCTTACTCCAAAAGACGAATAGGTGAAGATATCGTCTTTGCCGTCGCAATTGTAGTCGGCCAGGTAAACCCAGTTTTGCAGGTTGTGGGGAAAAAAGAAAGCGTAGTCGGGATGGTAAGTATAGCGGCCTTCCTGATAGAGAAAAACCTTTATTACATCGCCTGCCCGGTCGAACACTACCAGGTCTTCGACTGTGTCGTTATTGAGGTCTATTAAAAAGAACTGGCCCGAGTGGAGCCCGCCGGCATATGGCTGCTGAAGCAGCGAACCGTCTTGTTCGAGCGTAAAGCCGGCTGGCACAAAGACCGGCTGCGACCTGAGTGTGCTTGTGCCCAGCAGAATGAGCAGGAGAAAATTGAGGCTGTTTCGCATCTTCAAACAAGCGATTCGGAGGGGCCCGTGAAGGCGCCTTCGTGTTACGACAATTTTATTGCCAGTTTTGTTTGAAGCGTGATACAGGCAAGAAGTTTAATACGCTTGCGGTTTCTGATTGCCCTCCTATTAAACATTGTGCAAACGCCTGTTCAACTCACATACCCGAAGCGCTTCAACTTGTTTTGGTTTTTGCGCCAGTCTTTATCCACCTTCACGTGCGTTTCGAGATGCACCTGCTTACCGAAAAATGCCTCCATTTCTTTGCGCGATTCGATACCAACTTTTTTGAGCGACTCACCTCCTTTTCCGATGAGGATACCGCGCTGAGTAGGCCGCTCCACATAAATTTCTGCCTGAATCCGGATGATCTTATCATCCTCTTTAAATGAATTCACCACCACCTCGCAACTATATGGCACCTCCTTTTTGTAGTTAAGGAAGATCTTTTCCCGGATAATTTCCGAAGCAAAAAAACGCTCCGATTTGTCGGTCATTTCATCCTCAGGAAAATAGGGAGGATGCACCGGAAGCCGTTCGAGAATATGATCGAAAAGTGTGTCGAGGTTTAGCTTGTTTAATGCCGACACAGGAATAATAGGTATATCGCCGGCAAATTCTTTAAAGTAGGTTACCTTGTCTTCAAGCTGGCTGCCCTTCGCCTGATCAATTTTGTTGATCACAAAAAGCACTGCCATGCCGCTATTTCTCAGGCGCTCCAATATCTCCGCGTTGTCTTCATCCATCTTGTCGCCCAATTCTACAATAAACAAGATGACGTCGGCATCTTCAAGCGCCTGGCTTACGAAATTCATCATGGCCTGCTGCAGTTCGTACATTGGCTTTAGCACACCGGGGGTGTCGGAGTAAACAATCTGAAAATCTTTACCGTTGAGAATGCCGAAAATGCGGTGCCGGGTAGTTTGAGCCTTTGCGGTAATTATCGACAACCGCTCACCTACCAGCGAATTCATAAGCGTAGACTTGCCCACATTGGGTTTTCCAATAATTGAAACGAATCCGGAGCGAAATCCGTTAGCAGTATGTGCAGTGGGCATCAAA
>CBFGTI010000147.1:0-13790 GCA_965651695.1 uncultured Imperialibacter sp.
GCGTCGCACACCACACAGATATCGGGTTGAACAACTGTGAATATTTGCTGGTCGGCCTTCTCGTTGTGCTGCGGAAAGCGCACATCGAAAGGTGCGTGGTAAGCCTTGCATCTCCCTCCCTGCAAGAATTGCTTTATCGCATAAAACAATTCTCCACTTACATCCTGATGCATACGGCTCGGTGCCGCTGCCATTTTAAAGAACTTGCCTTTTATAAGCTCCACACGTTCTTCAAAGGCCCACCTTAAGTAGTCGGCGTAGGAATAAACGGCATCCGGCTCAAGCAGCGTAATATCCTCAATGGGCGGCTCCTCCTGTTTATACTCTTTCAGCATAGAATAAAGTTACACTGCAGCCCGCAGAAAGAAAAACAAATCGCTAGAACAACGCCCCTGCAATTTCTTTTACAGCATCGGCCCGGCTCATGGTATAATAGTGCAACACAGGAACCCCAGCGGCCATCAACTCCTTCGACTGCTGTATGCACCATTCGATGCCCACTCTTTTGGCTGCGGCGTTGTCTTTGCACGCCTCCAGCGCCTTAACTAGGTCTTCGGGCATATTAATAAAGAAAGTGCGCGGCAAAGCAGTCATTTGCTTTAAAGTAGTAATCGGCTTCAACCCGGGGATGATAGGTACGGTGATTCCTTCGTCGCGACATTTCTGCTGAAATGCAAAAAAGTCCTTGTTGTCGAAAAACATCTGGGTAACCACGTACTCTGCCCCCATCTCAACCTTCTTTTTCAGGTATCTTATGTCCGACGACAGGTTGGGTGCTTCAAAGTGCTTTTCCGGATAACCAGCCACGCCAATGCAAAAATTAGTGCGGTTTCCTTCTGTTTCCTCGTGGAGGTAAATGCCTTTGTTCATGTTCATTACCTGCTCCAGCAGCTGCGATGCATAGTGATGTCCGCCGGGATCGGGCTGAAATGCTCCCTCCGATTTGATAGGGTCGCCTCTCAAAACGAGCACATTGTCGATCCCCAGAAAGTCGAGGTCGATGAGGGCATCTTCGGTTTCGTCTTTTGAAAAACCCCCGCAAATGATGTGTGGTACTGCGTCGATATGAAACCGGTTGATAATAGCTGCACAAATACCGACCGTGCCGGGGCGCTTGCGTGTAGTAACTTTCTCCAGAAAACCGTCAGGTCGTTTTTTATAAACATATTCTTCCCTGTGATAGGTTACATCTACAAACGGTGGTTTGAACTCCATCAGGGGTTCGATGGTATCAATAATTGCCTGCATACTCTGACCCTTAAGTGGCGGGAGTATTTCGAAGGAAAAAAGTGTTTGCGAAGCGTTCTTAATATGTTCGGTAACTTTCATTTTCTTGGTCTGTGAGTCTGTTGGTCTATGGGTCTGTGAGTCTGTTGGTCTGTGGGTCTGTTGGTCTATGGGTCTGTGAGTCTGTTTGTCTATGGGTCTATGGGTCAGTTTATCTTGTCGACTACCGACCTAAAGACCTACTGACTGAAAGACTTACCGACTGAAAGACTAAAGACCTATGCATCATAATTCAAATTGGGAGCGAGCCACTTTTCCGCCACCTCCAAAGGCATTCCCTTGCGTTTTGCATAGTCCTCCACCTGGTCTTTCTCAATTTTTCCCAGCCCAAAGTACCTGGAGTCGGGATGAGAAAAATAAAACCCGCTTACTGATGCGGCCGGGTACATGGCAAAAGACTCGGTGAGGCGAATGTTCGTATTTTCTTCCACTTTAAGTAAGTCGAAAAGAATTCGCTTCTCAGTATGGTCGGGGCAGGCCGGATAGCCCGGGGCAGGCCGGATACCCACGTACTCTTCTTTTATTAGCTGCTCGTTAGTATAATCTTCATTTTTTGAATAGCCCCAAAGCTCCTGGCGCACCTTTTTATGAAGCAATTCGGCAAAAGCCTCCGCCAGCCTGTCAGCCAGTGCTTTGGCCATTATGCTGTTATAATCGTCTTGCTCGCCTTCGTATTTTTTTACGATGGCATCAAGTCCGTCGCCAGCGGTTACAGCGAATCCGCCAATAAAATCCTGCTTGCCGGTATCTTCAGGAGCTACAAAGTCTGCCAGGCTAATATTAGGAATAGATGATGCTTTTTTGCCCTGCTGCCTGAGGAAGTGGAAAGTGGTGAGCAGTTTACCTTCGGCATCGTACACTTTTACATCATCGCCTGTTGCATTAGCTGGAAACAGCGCAGCCACACCTTGCGCCTTCAACTGTTTTTTAGCGATCAGCTCATCGAGCATTTTATTGGCATCGTCATACAGCCTTTTCGCTTCCTGGCCCACGGTTTCGTTTTCAAAGATAGCCGGATATTTCCCCTTTAGCATCCAGGTAGAAAAGAAGGGCGTCCAGTCGATGTAGGGGCGCAATTCCTCCAGAGGGAAGTCTGTAAACACTGTTATTCCCGGCTTCTGCGGTATTTCAGGCCGAAACGCCGACCAATCTATCGGCACCCGGTTGGCTCTGGCAGCATCTATGCTTATATAGTTCTTTTCCTTTTGGCGGCCGGCATGGTCGACACGTGCCAGGTCGTATTCCTCTCTAATTTTAGCGGCAAATGCTTCCCGTGTTTCGTCACTAATCAATTCGCTGGCCACGGGCACACTTTTGGAAGCGTCGAGCACATGCACCACAGGGCCCGAATAGTGCGGCGCTATTTTAACTGCCGTATGAATACGCGAGGTGGTGGCACCGCCAATCAGGAGCGGAAGCTTCAAACCTTCCCGCTCCATTTCCTTGGCAAAATGCACCATCTCATCCAATGAAGGCGTTATGAGGCCGCTAAGTCCGATCACATCCACCTTTTCCCTTTTGGCTGCTTCCAGTATTTTTTCCGCCGGAACCATTACCCCAAGGTCAACGATATCAAAATTGTTGCAGGCCAGCACCACACCCACAATATTCTTTCCTATATCGTGAACGTCGCCTTTAACCGTGGCCAGCAATATTTTAGCATTTGCCTTGGTGTTTCCCAGCCGAGCCTTTTCTTCTTCCATAAACGGGATGAGGTAGGCCACGGATTTTTTCATTACCCGCGCGCTTTTTACCACCTGCGGCAGAAACATCTTACCTTCGCCAAACAGATCGCCCACGATGTTCATTCCGGCCATCAGCGGCCCTTCAATTACCTTCAACGGACTTTGGTATTTCTGCCTGGCCTCCTCGGTATCCTGCTCCACAAAATCAACAATACCTTTCACCAGTGCATGGCTAAGCCGGTCTTCCACGGTTCCCTGCCGCCATGCGTCGTCCACTATTTTTGTTTTACCCTTGGCTTTAACGGTCTCGGCAAATTCAAGCAGCCGCTCGGTGGCATCTGGCCGCCGGTTCAGCAGCACGTCTTCCACCCGCTCCAGCAGGTCTTTTGGTATTTCATCGTATACTTCAATCTGCCCGGCGTTCACAATGCCCATATCGAGGCCGTGTTTGATGCCATGGTAGAGGAATACTGTATGCATTGCTTCCCGCACGGGGTCGTTGCCTCTGAAAGAAAACGAAACATTGCTGATACCGCCGCTCACTCTCGCATGGGGCAAGTGCTCTTTTATCCACTTGGTGGCCCTGAAAAAATCGAGCGCATTGTTGTTGTGTTCTTCCATGCCTGTGGCAACCGGAAAAACGTTGGGGTCGAAAATGATATCTTCCGGCGGAAAATTAATTTTATCCACCAGCAGGCGGTACGAGCGCTCGCAGATTTCGATCCGCCGCTCGTAAGAGTCGGCCTGCCCCTGCTCGTCGAAGGCCATTACTACCACAGCGGCACCGTAGCGCTTCACCTTCTTTGCCTGCTCCAGAAACTCGGCTTCGCCTGCTTTGAGGCTGATGGAGTTAACGATGCCTTTGCCCTGAAGGCACTTGAGGCCGGCTTCAATGATGTGCCATTTGGAAGAGTCGACCATAATGGGCACAAGGGCGATCTCAGGCTCGGAGGCAATCAGGTTCAGAAATGTCACCATGGCTTTTTCACCATCGAGCATCCCCTCATCCATATTCACATCTATAATTTGTGCGCCGTTCCGCACCTGCTCCAGGGCCACCGAGAGGGCTTCTTCGTAGTTGCCATCGAGAATCAGCCGGGCAAATTTTTTGGACCCGGTTATATTGGTTCGTTCACCGATGTTCACAAAGTTGGTGTCTTTGGTGATAACGAGGGCCTCGAGGCCGCTGAGTTTCAATGGTAATGTTTCTTTTACGTGTGTATTTGAATTATTAGTCATTTCAGATGTTGTCGTTTTTTAAAGAGTCCATAGTCGATGGTCGATGGTCCATAGTATTGGAGTCCAACTTCGGTGGTATTAGTCAAGGCTTTTTCGTAGAGCTTGTATCATTTTTATAATTTCTGTTAAATCGTTGTATCGGGCAGAAAAGTCCTCTTCACTAACTATTTTTCTCTTTCTCCCTACAAAGAGGCAGGTCACTACTTCTATAGCAGACCTTAAAGCGATTCCGAGGAATCTGGAGAACTCCTTATTGGATTGACCGGTTGATCCTTCAGCTATGTTGAGCACTATTGAGTCGGCCGCCCTTTTTATCTGAGAAGACAAAACATATAACTCCTGCTTGGGAAAGCTTTTAGCGAGGTCATCGATTTTCTCCGTCAGATCAAGCGATTTTTGCCAAACAATCAGACTTTCAAACTTAAAGGCCATTTCGACTATTGGTTTTAGTTTGTCTCCACTCCTAGCTATGGACCATCGACAATGGACTATGGACTTCCCTCGGCCTATACCTCGCGGCGATTTCGGCAATTACTTTGATGTGGTCGGGGGTGGTGCCGCAGCAGCCGCCCACTATATTGATAAACCCTTCTTTCAAAAACTCCTCTATTTGCTGTCCCATTTGCTCAGGCGTTTGATCGTACTCACCAAATTCGTTGGGGAGGCCCGCATTAGGATGCGCACTCACGTTGAACGGCGCCTTTTCAGACAGTACCTGAAGATACGGCCGAAGCTGCGATGCCCCCAGGGCGCAATTAAGCCCTACGCTCAGCAGCGGCATATGCTCAACTGAAACCAGGAATGCCTCTGTGGTTTGACCCGACAGGGTGCGCCCGCTTGCATCTGTGATCGTGCCCGACACCATTACCGGCACCCGCAGGTTGCGTTCTTCGAGAACCTCCTCGATTCCGAAAAGTGCAGCTTTTGCATTAAGGGTATCAAAAATGGTTTCTACCAGGAATAGGTCTATACCGCCGTCAAGCAAAGCTTTAGCCTGTTCTTTATAGGCCTCCTTTAGCTCATCGAAGCTCACAGCTCTGTAGCCGGGATTATTTACGTCGGGAGACAGAGACGCAGTTCTATTGGTTGGGCCTATAGAACCCGCCACGAACCGCGGCTTGGAAGGTTCTTTGGCGGTAAATTCGTCGGCGGCCTCCCGGGCCAGCCTGGCTCCCTCGAAATTGATATCGTACACCAGGTGCTCCAGTTTGTAGTCGGCCTGTGCTATGGAGGTGCCCGTAAAGGTGTTGGTTTCTGCGATGTCGGCGCCGGCTTCAAAATACTTCCGGTGAATTTCTTTGATCACGTCGGGCCGGGTGATGTTGAGCAAGTCGCTATTTCCCTTTAAGGGAATTTCGTGGTCTTTCAACGAGTCGTTGCGGAAGTCTTTCTCTTCCAGCTTGTACCGTTGAATCATGGTACCCATAGCGCCATCGAGCACCAGGATACGGGTCTTGAGAATTTCTTCGATTGACTTTGCCATCTTCCTTGTCAGTTTGTAGTTCTGAGTTTGTAGTTCCACAGAACTAAGTTCCTGAACTCAGAACTTAAAACTTAGAACTACTTAGTCTCATCAAGGAAGAAAATCCGAAAGGCGGGATCACGCTTATCTTCCTTCGTGAAGCGAGTGTCGTTAACACCATACTTCGCCGAAGTGGGAGTTGGCACCTATTCCGCTTTGCCGCGAACGGTTGCCAAGACTTCACAGGGCCCATTCCCTCAGTCTTTCTTGATAAGAGGTGCAAATATAGCAAGGAAACTATAAAAGAAAAGTGTTGCTACCGGCCGATCACAATATTCAGCCGCTGTCTCATATTTTTTTTTGCGGAAACAAATATTTAATTAGGTCTGAGGGCATTTCTTTTCTACCGCCAAACGTTGTAGAAAAAGAAATAACACCAGCATGTTTACTTTCTTAACAATTATCTTTTGTCTTCTGATTGTGGTTAATGTATACCTCTACATAAGTGGCTTAAGGTTAAGAAAGAAGCTGATTGCCATATCGAAAAGCATTGCTGAAGAAGAAATTTGCTACGAGATAAAGAAGCTGGAGACCGCTTACATTATCGAAGCTTATGACTGCCTCAAAAAACTGACCTTTCAAGACAAAATCATTCCCGGCGGCGGCAACGCCTTCCACTATAAGCCGATCTCAATGGAAATATACTTCCTGCAAAAGGTGTTTGTAAGCTTTATCGTGAAAAGCGTGGAAATGGTTAACAGCAAGTACAAGAAGGACATTAAAATTAATGTTGTTGATGGCGACTTCAACATTACCTTTGCCCAAAGCCTGGTGATAGTGAGGCTTTTGCTATTGCTGGCGGAGAAGACAATTAGAAACGAATTGGGTTCAACTACCATTTTTGTGCTGGCGCATGGGCCGGTGCAGTTCTCAATCGAAACAGAAAACCTGGTAGATAGCGACCACACATTCAATTTTTTATTGCGCGACCAGCTAATGCATACACCCTCGCTTCGTATTCTCGACCACGATAGCCATGGCCGCTCCGAGCGGTTTGTGGTTGGCATTACCGATTAAACACCTAATAGCGGGTGGTCGATTTTACACATGTTAGCACGGACTTCCATAAAGTGTCGTCAATTCGCTAATTTTGCCTCGTGAAATTAGCAGCTGTTGATATTGGCTCCAATGCCATTCGAATGCAGGTCACCAATGTAATTGAGTTCGATAGTCAGGTGATCTTTAAAAAACTGGAATACGTACGATTCCCTCTCCGCCTGGGCCACGATGTTTTTACCATGGGGCGCATCAGTGAAAGAAACTGTGATCGTTTCGTGAAGTTGATGAAAGCTTTTAAACTGTTTATCGAACTTTACGAGGTCGACGATTATATGGCTTGTGCTACCTCTGCCATGCGTGAGGCTGATAATGGCATGGAGCTATCCGAGCGTGTAAAAGCAGAAACGGGGCTGCAAATAACCATCATTGAAGGCGAGCAGGAAGCTGAGCTGGTAAACCGTGCCATTACCGTTCATATAGACGAACACCCTTTTTTGCACATTGATGTGGGCGGAGGAAGCACGGAACTCAATTTGTATATCAATCAAAACAAGATAGCATCCAAGTCTTTCAAACTTGGGTCGGTAAGGAGGCTCGACCACAAGGATTCGCCTGAGGTGTGGAAACAAATGGCCGACTGGATAAGAGTGAACATTCCGCCAAAAAGCGGTAAGCTTACCGCGTTGGGCACTGGTGGCAACATTTCGAAGATCTTCGAACTCGCGAAGTTGCGAAAAGGCGCCAGAATGAGCATTGAAAAAGCTGAAGACGTAATCAGGCAGCTGCAGCAAATGAGTATCGATGAGCGGATATTTAAGCTACAGCTGAATGCCGACAGGGCAGACGTGATTATACCGGCTTCCGAAATTTACCTTGCCGCAATGCGTGCAGCCAATGCCCGGCACATTGTGGTGCCCGATGTGGGGCTTAAAGACGGCATTATGCACTATCTCTATCACAAAAACCGCGACAGGGTTATTCCCTACATCGTAAAGTCGGGCTGGTAATTTACGCTGCCACCTTGCGGCTGCTTCTCCAAAGGTAAAACAATGCCGCGGATGCAATGAGCAAGCCACCCAGCTCGCGGGTTTCTTCAATGTAGGGCTTATTATCCATCATCTGCCCAAGCATTTCCGACTTATCGGAGCTGGCAAACCACTCCAGCATGCCCGGCACCAGGGTGATTGCCCAAAACAAACAAAGGCACATCAGGGCGAAGGTTACGTACGGCAGCGGTTTCCAAAAACCATGAAGCAGACTCAACCCCGCCACCATGCCGTACAGCAATATCCAACGCTCAGGGTCTGGGTCGTTGATTTGTACCGCGGCAAAAATGATAAATAGAGCGGCCAGTACTGCATGAATTATCTTCTTGGTCATAACGTTAAAAATCTACTCTATAAAGAATTACCGGAATAATACCCAGTTGGTTTTTTGTCAACACTTTGGCAGCCACGCTGTCGTAGTAAATATAGGCAGGGTTTTCGGTATTGAGAACGTTTTGTATATCTATAGCAAACAGCTGCGTGTAGGTGGGTTTAAATCGTGTCCATTGTACCCGCAAGTCGAGGCGGAAATAGTCGGCCAGCTTCACACTATATTCGCTCCAAAAAGTGTTGAGTGGCTCCTGCCTGAAGCCGCCCTGGTAAAAAACCCTGGAATGGAACCCCAGTAACCTTTCCAATTGCTCCGACTTCTTTTTCTGAAACTCCTTGCCCATGGTGAGATTAACATTGTAGCGGCCATCGAAACGAGAGGGGGAGTAGTTGCCGGTGTAATCTTTGTATTCAGAGCGATACAGGGTGCCGCCAGTCCACACATAAAAACCGTTTACTATTTGCTGCCTTGCCTCAGCACTTAGTCCAAAGGTTCTGCCTTCTCCCTCGGAGCGCAGAATACTGAGATCATCGTCTCCGTCATAATTCATATAGGAATAGAAGTAGTCGTTGCCATTGGCGCTATAGAAACCGACCGGGATATCATACTGGTACTGATAAAAAACATCGGCACCGAGCTTAAGTGAATTGCCTGCTTCCGTTTTAAACCCCGCTTCTGACGTCCACGACTTATAAAACTTCAGGCCGTCGTTCGGAAAAGATGGCGACTGTATGGGCGGGTCATCCGGCCCGTAAGCCCTGTCGGCTGTGTGGTAGGCATACGGCGACAATACCTGGCTGTATACGCCACTCCTCATATGAAGCGACGTGGTTTGTGTGCTCTGCCAGTCTAATGCCACACGAGGTTCAAGTGCAAACTCCTCACTTACGTCAAACCACGATGAGTTTAAGCCCAGCTCAAGCGTTGCCCTGGAAGAAAATTGCCAAGTACCTCCAACAAATGGCTGGACAAGGAATCCTTGTAACTCGCTTCTTCGCCTTGTATTAGCAAAAGAATCAAAAGCAGGGTCTGCTGAACTTAGAGAATCGAAATCCAGCATTGTCCAATTGTAGATAGTGCCTCTGACCCCACCTTCCAGCGAAATCCTGTCACCCCGTTTTGTACTTACAACCGATGCAAAAGAAGTTTTAGAAATCTTTTCATTGTCTTTGCTAAACAGGTAGGTTTCTTCGTAATCCGGCATGAGTGTGGTTTGATCCCGCTCCGTATCGGTAGCCGAATACACCACTGCATTCCTCCAGGCACTCTTTCTACCAAGTTGTACTTCCTGTGTGGCACCGTAAGCATAAATCGAAGAAAAATAGTCAATGTCAGCAAGGTCTTTTTCCACTTCCCAATCTGCCGGGTCGTCGGCTCCTCTATACACATTGCTGTTCCAGCCATTCACACCGAAGAAAGTCACTTTTCCGATTGGTGTTTCCGGTGCAGCTAAATTGAAAGACAGGTCCTGAAATTTGATGGTTTCGCCACCAAAATCTACCCCCATGGCGGCCAGCACACCTGTAAAGGAATAGCGGTAATTTACGAGGTAAGAGGCCGAGCCACCTTGTTTAAAAGGCCCTTCTGCGGCAAAGTCCAATCCAATTACACTTGCCTGCGCGGTATATTCCCGCTGTTGATTGTTGCCCCGCCGAAAATTCATATCGAAAATACCGCCTATGGCATTACCATACCCGGCAGGCATATAGCCCATCAGAAAGGCCGAGTTGTCGAGCATCTGTGTGCTTAGCACGTTTACTCCACCTCCATTCTGGGTGGGGCGATCGCTAATGGTACCGGCGTTGGCCAGGTGGTTTGGGTTAACAATTTCAACCCCTTCGAGTCTCCACGTATTGCTCACGGGAGAGTTTCCCCTCACGGAAATGGCGTTGTTCTGATCGTTGGTATTGGCAATAGACGGGCTGCTCATTACCACCCGGGCGGGATCGAGATAGTTGGCAGCAATTCGCTGAAACTGCTCTGAAGAAATTTCTACTCTTCCCAGCCGTTGAAATGCATCTCCCCCCTTACCCGCTGTTACCTCCACCTCCTGCAACTGATACGGTGTTTGCTCCATTTCTATTTCCAGTACAGTTTCCTTTCCGGAGTTTACCAGCAGCTGGCTAATAGTTTCGGACCTGTAGCCAGTGTAGGAAACCATTAGTGCTTGCCTGCCTACGGGAACATTCTTCAGTTCAAACTCACCCCATTCGTTGGTTGATGTGCCAATAGCGTTGCCTGCATGCAGTAGCACCACGGAAGCGCCGTCCAGGGGAAGCCTGGTCGTCTTATCTATAGTTGTGCCTCTTACAGTTTGGGTTATTTGGCGGGCCGACCCATTATGAGTTACAGAAAAGACAATCGTCGCCAGCAATACGAGGCGAACAAGGTTTTGCTTACACCACATTGATCTTCAGATTCCCCATCTTTTTAAGTTGCTGTAGCTGATTTCGATACTTTCGAGTGGCGAGCGCTTGCTCATGTCCTGCTCCACGAAAAAATGCTTCATGCCTGATAGCGAGGCTTTCGCAAAAATAGACCTGAAGTCTATCACTCCGTTTCCTACCTCGGTGAATTCCTTTTCTGCAGTATCGGCTAAGTCTTTTACGTGCCAGAGGCTGGTACGCTTCGGGTACTTTTTAAAGAAATCAACGGCATTGTAGCCGGCCCGTGTAATCCAGTACAGGTCTAGTTCGGCAACAACCATGTCATCGTCTGTTCCGTCCAAAATCGTGAACATGGGAATTTCGCCTTCCAACTCCTGAAACTCGAAATCGTGGTTGTGGTACCCGAACTGTATGCCATATTGCCTGGCTACCTGCCCCGATTCGCTGAGAAGCCCCGTTAGCCGTTTGTAGTCGTCGAGCTTCTGTCTTTCTTCGGGGAAAAGGTAGGCGCAGATCATGTAGTCAAGGCCCATAATTTTAGCATCTTCGGCGGCTTTTTCCCAACCGTTGGTAAGCGTGCCTTGCCCGGTAACCACCGCATTGCCAGTTACGTAATGTCCACTCACCAGACGCATGCCCAAATCTTCCACTAGCATCCTGAACTCTTTAGGCGCCATCCCAAAAACCTTTCCGTCGGCGTAACCAAATATTTCAAGCTCGCGGTACCCGATTTTTGCCACTTTCTGCAGTGTACCTTTCAAATCTTGCGACAGCTGATCCCGCAATGTGTAGAGCTGAAGGCCGTAATTTCTCCCTGCGGCGGCACCAGTGCAATAGGGCAAGATGGCCAAGCCGGCCAGCGCCAGGCCGGAGTTCTGAATAAACTTCCGGCGGCCCGAAACGCCATATGGTTCAGGATTGTCCATTTTCTTACTTATTAAGAAGTGTTACCGAGTCGAATGTGGCAATGTCAGCGTTTACGTCCTTTTCATTTTTGAAAAGAACATACAGATCGGATATACCCTCAATTTGCTGCAGAGCGACTTTCAAAGGCAAAACCTTCTCGCCATTGCCGGCGGGAATGCTTGCAGCGCCAAGCTGCTGACCATTCAGACCCTTCACCCTGAATTCGACCTGCCCACCCACCATGTTGTTCAACATAAGCGTGGCCCCTTTCACGTCAGTAAGATCTATTGCCTTAAACACCATATACGAGCCGTGCGTTATTCCGTTCAAAATAGTACCTCCGCCGGGCACATTGGTCTTTTGGGCTTTATAGATTTCCTGGGCTTCTTCAGCCTGCAGCACCGGCGACCTGAAACTGTACCTATTGGTGGCCGACAAGGACGAAATTCCGCTACCTCCCTGGTCTGCGTAGGAAGCGGTGATGAAGAACATTCCTATTTCATCCTTCGCCTTGTTTCCAAAATTTAACCTTCCCTGCACCGGAAGGCTTTGCGGCTTTTCCTTCGACGTAAGCGACAAAATGTAGTTTACCATCGCCCTTGCGTCGCTGTCGGAAAGCCCCGGGTGAGCCGACATGGCAGTTTCGCCCCAGTTGCCGCCGCCACCCTCCTGCACTTTCTTCACCAGGTAATCGGCAGCGCCATTTTGCCCGGCATACCTTTTTGCCACCTCTTCGTAGGCAGGTCCAATCGATTTTTCGTTGATTTTATGGCACGACACACAATCGCTTTCTTCGATCAGGGTAGCTCCGCTATTTAACAAAGCCCCGGCTTTCTGATGCCCCTGGGCTATGCTTGTCAGGTCGCTGCCGGTTTCCAGGTAGTCGAGGCTTACGAACACCTTTGAGGCTGCTATAGTGCCTTCGGCAAGGCTGCCATCCTCCTGGTCGGTGACGCTGATCTTGTATCCCACCGTACTGTTGTTCCAGAAGAAGGTTTGATTGCCATCGATTTCAATCGAAATTTCCGGACGGGCATTCCCTACCTTTATTTCCACCTTTTCGTAGGTTTTGCCACCCTTACCATCGGTTACCGTCACGTTGGGGTAATAAACCCCCGGTTCGTTATAGGTAAACGACACGTTTACCCCTTCGGCACGGGTGTTTGCGGCATCGGCGAAAAACCACTGAAACTGCAGTGAGTCTTTGTCGTAGTCGACGGATTTGGCAGCCGAAAAGTTGACTGTGAGCGGTGCGGCGCCTCCATCAACGTCGACTTCCAGCGCTATTTGCGGTGCCCGGTTGCCCGGGTTATAGTCGATGCGGGTGAGTGTGGCATCCACATTTTGAGAAAACCATCCTTTGCCATATTCCAGTATAAAAAGGGAGCCATCGGGGCCGAAATCCATGTCGATAATATTATTGAACCTGGTATTGGGCATAAAACGCTCCATTTTTTCAAGCTCACCATCAGGCCCCATAGTCACAATATTCACTATGCCCCTGATCCAGTCGTATGCTATAAGCTTTCCGTTGAAGTAGTCGGGAAAACGGTTGCTGGAGTGCTGGTAATTTTCCGAATAGTAGAACGGTGCTGCCATGGCATTGCGCCCTCCGCCACCGCCAAGCTCCGGAAATTCTTTAGAAGCTGCATACGGATAGAATATGTAAGCGGGCTGGGCAGGCGGAAGCTCCTGCACACCGGTATTGTTTGGCGAGTTATTGATTGGTTTCTGCGGATCGAAAAACTCGCCTGACTTACCTGTGGCGAAGTTGTAGTCGCGATAGGCGAAGTTGTTCCCTACAAACAAAGGCCAGCCAAAATTACCGGCCTTTTTCGCCTGGTTCACTTCGTCGTATCCCCTGGGGCCACGTTCCGGATTGTCGTCAGCCGCGTCGGGACCCACGTCGCCCCAATACAGGTAGCCCGTTTTTGGATCCACCGAAATACGGTAAGGGTTGCGGCAACCCATCACATAAATCTCGGGCCTTGTATTTGGCGTGCCCGGCGGGAAAAGGTTGCCCTCGGGGATATCGTACGTACCGTCGCTGTTGGGCTTAATCCGCAGCACTTTTCCCCGCAGGTCGTTGCTGTTGGCCGACGACTTTTGCGCATCCCACACCTGCCGTCCCGGCCTTTCGTCAATCGGGCCATAGCCGTTGGATTCGAACGGGTTGGTGTCGTCGCCTGTAGAAAGGTAAAGCAGGCCGTTGCGGTCAAACGTCAGCGAGCCGCCCGTATGGCAACAGTCGATACGCTGCACAGGCACATCAAGCATCATAATTTCCGAACCCAGGTTAATTTTTCCTCCGGAAAACTCAAACCTCGAAAGCTTTTGTACCGGCTCAGTAGGGTGCGAATAATAGATGTAGATCCAGTTGTTCTGTCT
>CBFGTI010000148.1:0-13561 GCA_965651695.1 uncultured Imperialibacter sp.
GATATTCAATTTTAAAAGAAAATTAGTTAACTTACTTAATAATTATTACACTAGCTGTAAAGCCCTTGTTCGTAAATTTTTTGCAGCTTTTCCCTGTCTTCCTCGGAGAGGTCCGGGTCTTGTAGCATCCTGAAGAGATCACTTCTGCTCGAAATGCCAAACTTTCCCAGTATGTCATTTTCTTTCATCTGCTTTTTCTTCTGCCTTATTACAAAAAACATCAAAATCTGGAGCGCCAGCACGGGCACCAGAAACCAGAGGATATTCGTTATTGTCATTGTCGTAGTCTTTAAGTCAATAGCTTCAATTACCCGCCATCAATATAATACTTCTTTTACATCGGAGGGTAACAACTTTACATTAGTAACCCGCAGAAGCGTTATTTGATTCAATAAATAGTACAAGTCTTTACGGAATTGTTGATTTTTGCTGCGAAAGCATACCGGCGTGATTTGAATGGTGCAAAGTTTTGATGTTCAGACCTTTCTGAAGTTGGCCGAAAGAAATCCTGTATTGGACGTACGCTCGCCAGCCGAATACGAGTATGGCAAAATACCAGGTGCTGTCAATCTGCCGATTTTCAGCAACGAGGAGCGCGCAGAAATAGGCACACTATTTAAGCAAAATGGAAAAGATGCCGCGATAAAGAGGGGGCTGGAGATAGTGGGGCCAAAGATGCGGGAAATGGTTGAGTTTGCTGAAGGCCTACCCTTTCGCGATTCGCTATTGGTTCACTGCTGGCGAGGAGGCATGCGGTCGGGCAGCGTAGCATGGCTGCTGCACACTTACGGCCTGCCGGTGGCAACGTTGTCGGGCGGCTACAAAAACTTCAGAAGCTACTTGCTCGACTACCTCAAAACCCCGCTTCAGTTGCTGGTAATTACAGGCCCAACGGGGTCAGGCAAAACTGAACTACTCAAAGCCCTGGACGCTGCGGGCGAGCAGGTAATCGACTTCGAAGGGCTGGCACGGCACAAAGGATCGGTATTTGGCGAGCTGGGACAACAGACGCAGCCGTCTTCAGAGTATTTCCAAAATCTCATATTTTGGAGATTAAAAGACTTTGATGTGCAACGGCCTGTATGGATAGAAGACGAGTCGATTGGAATAGGGCGGGTAATGATACCTGAACCCTTGTGGAAGCAAATGGGATTGGCACCCCGCATTTATTTAAACATGGATCGCGAAATCCGCATAGCGAGGCTTGTGAATGAGTACGGCGTTTTTCCGAAAGAAATATTGCAAGCTAAGATACTCCAGCTGCAAAAGAAACTGGGTGGGCAGCATGTTAAAGCCATTCTCTCCGACTTGGAGCAGGGCTTGCTTGAAAATGTGGCCGGACACCTGCTGGTGTATTACGATAAGGCATATGGCAATTCGGTAGAAAGGCACAAAAAAAACATCATCTTAACCATTGATGCTTTTCACCAGGACTATGAAAAGTGGGCGGACGAAATCAGACGGAAAATAAAACCACAGTATGACAGAGCAGATAAAACTCACTCAGTATAGCCATGGCGCTGGATGCGGATGCAAAATTTCGCCGGCAGTGTTGGAAACCATTTTAAGCAAAGCAACAGACCAAACCTTTTTTCCGGCACTTCTGGTCGGCAACCATACCAACGACGATGCCGCGGTATATGACCAGGGCAACGGCACTGCGATTATCAGCACTACAGATTTTTTTATGCCGATTGTAGACGATCCGTTTGATTTTGGAGGGATTGCATCGGTAAACGCCATTAGCGATGTGTATGCAATGGGTGGTAAACCGCTAATGGCCATTGCAATATTGGGCTGGCCCGTAAATAAGATTGACCCGGTGGTAGCTTCGCAGGTACTTAACGGAAGCAGGATGGCTTGCGAAGAAGCTGGCATTCCCCTGGCCGGCGGGCACAGCATAGATGCACCCGAGCCGATTTTCGGGTTAGCCGTAACTGGCACCGTGCCGGTAAGACACATTAAACGAAACTCTACGGCTACGGCCGGCTCGCATCTGTTTTTAACCAAACCTTTGGGCATAGGCATAGTTACCACAGCTCAGAAAAAAGGGATAGTTCAGCCCGACCACCTTGCGCAGGCCCGAGCCAACATGCTGACGTTAAACAAAATAGGAGAAAAGCTGGGTGGGCTTCCCTATGTAACTGCAATGACGGACGTTACCGGATTCGGCTTGCTCGGGCACCTGGCAGAGGTTTGCGAATCGAGCGGGGTTTCCGCAGCTGTTGAATTCAACAAAGTACCAATGTTCGGTTTTCTGGACGAATACATTGCACAAAAAAGCATACCTGGCGGCACCAACAGAAATTGGGAGAGCTATGGAAGTAAAATAAAAGCCATTACCGATTACCAAAAAGCAATTTTGGCCGACCCGCAGACAAGTGGTGGTCTTTTAATTGCCGTTGATGAAAATTATATGGCAGATTTCAGGAATTTTTTGGCCAAAGAGAAAATGATATTAGAACCTTTCGGCTATCTTAAGCCGGAAAGTGAATTTCTTGTGGAGATCATATAAACGTTTGAATGAAGACGTCGGTCGGGGTTACGCAATTTTCTGCAGCCCCCTTCCCCTACCAAGCCGGTATAAAATTCAGTCCGAATACGCCGCTTACGTCGTTTCGCTGAAATGGCACCGCGTAAAATGGTTCAAGTACAACCTGCCCAAACAAATTGATGCGCAGCGATAGGCCCGTACTGAATACTGGCTGTCGTCGGCCATCAAATACACCGGAACTTCCACTAGTGCCTGTAACCTCTTCCGGAGAATAGAAATAATCGGAGCTGCTCCAGGCAAAGCCCCCATCAAAAAACAGCGCCAGCTCGGTGAAGAAAATTCGCGATGGGTAAAGGGCCAGCCTCTCAGGGCCCGTGAATGGGAGCCGTACTTCCAGGTTAGACACAAATATCCTGCTGCCAATGAGATCGTTGATGCTTACATTTCCTCCGCCCTCCGTGTCGCTCGCATACGAAAGGTTGTTGTATCCACGTACAAAATAAGGGTAACTAATGCTAAGCGGATAAAGCCGCTCACTTTCCGCATCGGTGCCATACCGGCCGTAGTGAAGGGCCCTGACGCCGATACTGATGGGCTTAAACCAAAAATATTTGCGGACGTCAGCCAAAAGTCCATGGTAAGCCACCTCACCAAAATACTGGTCGGCCTGCAGACGGAGTCTTTGCCCCATAAGCGGGCCCACCACCCCTGAAAACGAGTTGTCATGTACAAAGGCCAAGTTTGCCTGATTGATGAAATAGCTGTCAGGCGCATTGTCAAGCTTTTCTCTGCTCTGCGCAATCCGCAGCCCAAGATCGTTGTAATAATTGTTGTACCTGTCGAACCTGAAACTATATCTGCTAACAGAATAGCCGGTTTCGAACCTGTTTACCCGGTTCAGGGGCAGGTAGGCAAACAGATTCACCTTGTCTTCGAACGTCCGCAGAATATCCAGCCGGATGTTGTTTACCAGGTAATCTTCGTCGTTGATGGTGATGGTGTCCCTCACTCCAGAAAGACGCCCACCCTGATAAGGAATATGGGAAATCCCCCCACCCCAGTGAATGCGCCCTTTCTGGTTTAAAAAAGCGGCCACGCCTCCTATGTCATAAATTTCACCGTTAACTGCCAAGCCAGCAAATAGCGTGTTGTAGCCCAATATGTCGCTGAAAAGCATATTTACCCCCCCGGCCAGGCCGGTGCCAAAGGCAGAATTGACCGCAACACCCACCCCTGTATTGCCAATATAATCCAGCTGAAACTTCGGCTCATACCTTGTGTCGGTAATGGAATCAGCCGTAAGCAGGTCATCATTAAAAAAACCGGCAAGCCGTGCGGGAATCCCGTCAAATTTCACGGCAGGGTAAGGTGGTAAAATTCCCGCCTCCTGGCTCACGTCTGTGGCATTCACCTCTCTAAAAGTGAAGTCGGCGATCGGATTCTCGTAAATAGAATAAGCCATTTTTGAGTACACAGTGTAGTACACCGTATTGGTAGGCTGCGAAAATGATATGGCCGGAGCAAAGGGCGTAATACCGCTGATGCCGGTGGCCAGGTCGGTTAGTTGCGATAGTTGATTATTCTCAAAGTTGTAACCATACAGGTTTCTGTAACCATCTCTGTTCGACAGGAATAAGATCGTATTGCTGGTAGTGAACAGGGGATTCAGGTTATCGGCACCGGCAAAAAAAGTAAGGCTTTCAATGTTTCCTGTGCTTCGAGTTAAAACGCTGATATTCATTTTCCCATGGTGCTGCCCCTTTGCCCACGACGCCCGGTCGGTGGCAAATACGATAAGAGTGCCATCGGGCGACCATGAGGGCTGCACGTCTGAATATACGTCATTGGTGAGCCGGGTCAGCTCCTTGCTTCGGATTTGGACAGTGTAAATGTCGGAAACGCCATTTTTAAGGCCAACGACCGCTATTTCGTCGCCACGGGGCGACCAGGAAGGTTGGGTGAAATAGGACAACCCCGCAATGAAAAATTCGTCGACGGTCTTGCCTGAAAAGACATCCTGAATGATCAGCTTCGTTTCACCTTTGCTGAACGCTGTGTAAGCAAACCGGTTGCCATCGGGTGACCATGTGCCCGATGATTCCAGGTAATTGAAATCGTCGATATGTCCAGCCTTTGAAGTGCTCGCCAACTTTTTTATCACTTTGCCGGTTTTAACATCGGCAAGAAAGAGGTCCGTAGTAAAAAGGTCACGCTCCGAAAGAAAAATCACATACCTGCCATCGGGACTTACAGCCGGCGCCACATTCAGCCGCCCGCCATTTTCTTTTGAAACAAACTCTCGTCCCACTGGCTTTTCTTTAGATGCGAGCATTGCGCTGTCGTAGTGTTCCAGTGTAGCTTGCTTCCACATGGTCGACAGCGTTTTTGTGTCGTACCCTAACACGGAATCGGCGGCCACTTCCAACCCGCTGAATGCAGTATTTATAAAGAGGGGCCTGATAACCTCCTCTCCCCACATGCCGGCCACAAATGCCCAAAAAGCCTGCCCGTACCGGTAAGGAAAGTACTTTGAGCTCCGGCTAAGGTCTCTTATCGTCGGAAAATCGCCGTTAACAATCGCATCCCGCATCCACATGGCGGTGTTGGGGTCTTCCCTGCCCACCGACAGATACTCAGCCATGCCCTCAACCAACCACAAAGGCAGGTTCTGAATGTTCATAATTGACAGCGAGTCGTTGGTCTTCAGTATGTTGTACTGGAAAGCGTGCACCAATTCGTGGCCGAGTACATGGTTGGTCTGGCTGTGCGTCTCCATAAAGGGCATTACGACCCGGTTCTTCAAGCCTTCAGTAACACCACCCGTGCCAACACTAACCGTACCTTGAATAGCCGTGGTTTGCTGGAAATCTGCATGATTATTATAAACAATCAAAGGATTGCGATACCTAATGGTGTCCTTGAGAAGATTCTGGTGCATCTCGTACCACTTTTCTGCCCACTGTATAAAGGTTTCAGCAGCCGAATCGGTAGTATAATGATAGAGATCGAAGTGGGGCGATTTTTTTACTTCAAATGGAAGTTGGTCATACTTGGCTTTGTTTTGACCAAAATACTGCGCCTTTAAGGGAGATTGAAAGATGACAAGCGCTAAAACCGGGATAAAAATTTTCAGTGTTTTCATAGCAATTTTTCCTGCTGAACATCTTTCTATTAAACACAAAATGCAGGCCAAAATCGTTCGGCCTGCATCCGGTTATCGTACATTCGCTGCCTTAGGAAATCGCTATTTCCCGTGCAGGTTTCGGCTTTACTTCTTCGCGCTTCGGAATCCGGACAGTAAGGATGCCATCCTCATACCTGGCTTCAATTTTTTCAGTATCTACGGTGTTTTCGGGCAAGGTAAAGCTGCGCTTAAATGATGTGTATGCAAACTCCTTGCGGGTATACTTGTTGGCAGTCCCTTCCTCATTTTTAGTCTCTTTGGTTGAGGAAATCGTCAGTAAATTGTTGTTGATTTCGACATGAAAATCTTTTTTGCTGAAGCCGGGTGCTGCCACTTCCACTTCAAAACCGTCGACGTCTTCCTTCACGTTAACGGCGGGTACTGATGCTCTGGGAACTGCGTTGCCGTAACCGTCAACTCCGAAAAAGTCTTTGCCGATAAAGTTGTCGAAGATGCCTGGAAATTCAGGAATCAGGTTGCCATTTCTTCTGATAAGTTTCATATGCTTTGATATTTTTATTGTTTTAAATGCTGAACACCTCCTCCTATTCAAGTTGGGTGCCAGTAGGCCTGAGGCCATCATTTCCAGTAATTTTAGTGTCATAATGTCTTATTTATTGCGAAACGAGAAAAATTTTATGACAATATGGCTGTTTTTGATCACGAAAAGTCACCATTTAAGCTTGAATGTCGTTAGGCCGATTGTCCCTCTTTGGAGGCGCACGGCCAGTGAGGGCAAGGGAGAGGACTAATAGACCACTAACTAAACGAGCTTAATTTAAGCTTAGTCATTTCCATTAACTTTACCAGTCGGACGAAACTTTAATGAACAGATGACAGTAGAGGTGGTTTGTTACAACATTGCTTCAGTAGCAGAGGCCATTAAAGGCGGAGCGGATCGCATCGAACTTTGCGCTAGCCCGGGAGATGGTGGCACCACTCCCTCGGCCGGCATGATTCAAATGGCTAAAGCCATCTCCCCCGTTCCTGTGTATGTAATGATCAGGCCCAGAGGCGGAGACTTTCTCTACGACACCGAAGAGTACGAGGTGATGAAACGGGATATCGGGTATGCGAAAGCACAGCTGGCCGATGGAATAGTCCTTGGTATTTTGACGCCGGACGGCGAAATTGATAAGCGCCGTTGCAAAGAGCTTGTTCGGCTTGCACGGCCAATGGAGGTAACCTGCCATAGAGCATTTGACATGACCAGAGACCCCATTCAGGCGCTGAGAGATTGTATTGAGGTGGGATTTGACCGCATTCTCACCTCCGGCCAGCAGGCAAGTGTGGCCGATGGTCTGGAGTTGCTGCGTAGGTTAGTTAAAGAAGCAGCGAACAACATAGTGGTAATGCCTGGCGCAGGAATAACGGAAGCCAACGCGGCAAAAGTGGTAAGCGTGAGCAGGGCCTCCGAAATCCACATCTCGGGCAAAGTTTTTACCGAAAGTGAAATGATTTTCCGAAATCCGGCTGTTTCCATGGGCAACGACCCGCGAGAATACCAAAAGCTGATGGTAAGTGCTGCCCGGGTAAGGCAAATAAAAGAAATTGCGCTCCGTTCGTAGCCTTTGGGCTTTCCCGTTATTGTAAATAGTAGTAGTTTTCAGCTATGAAGCCATATCTTTTAGCAGAATCCAACTGGAAAGACGTCAAAGACAGCCAAATAGACCTGGCTATTTTACCGTGGGGTGCTACCGAGGCACATAACTATCACATGCCCTATGGCACCGACGTCATTGAAGCCGACCATATTGCAGCCGAAGCGGGCCGCATAGCGTGGGAAGCCGGCGCTAAAATAACCGTATTACCAACCATTCCTTTTGGAGTAAACACCGGGCAGGCCGACATAAAGCTCGACATTAACCTCTACCCCAGCACACAGCTGGCAATATTAAACGACATTATCGAGGTACTCAACCGGCAGGGCATATTTAAGCTGCTGATTGTGAACAGCCATGGCGGTAACGATTTCAAAACGATGCTGCGAGAGCTCGGGCTACGCTACCCAAAGATGCTGCTAAGCACCTGCAACTGGTTTCAGTCGCTCGATAAAAAGATGTATTTTGAGGAGGGCGGTGACCATGCGGATGAGATGGAGACGTGCCTCATTATGCACCTGCGGCCGGAGCTGGTGCTCCCGCTTGAACAAGCCGGAGATGGCAAAGATAAAAAGCCGAAGATTGCGGGTTTCCGCGAAGGCTGGGCCTGGCGGGAAAGGGAGTGGTCGAAAGTTACTACCGATACCGGTATAGGAAATCCGAAAAAATCGACAGCCGAAAAAGGTGCCCGCTATTTTAAGGATGTAACCGAAAAACTTGGCCAGCTAATAATTGAGCTCAGCAAAATAAGCAAAGACCAGTTTTACGAGTAGCCTCACGTAACGTCGAAACAGGAAATATAAAATGGCCCGGTAGTGGAGATTACCGGGCCATTTTCTTTAACAACAACGTCCATTAACTTTTCCTTTTTAAGCATGCCCATCAGCCCGAAATCAAGCTTTTTCGCAAAGCGATAAACCGGAGAAGTGGTGTCGAGGCAGATAACTGCAGAATATACACCGAAGTGATGAAGTACATGCTCAAACAGTTTTTCCAGCGCCCTCTCCTTTCCGGATTTATAATAAATACCTTCCAGGGAAAGAAAACGGTATTGTGGACTGAAAATCTTTTGCAGTGGCTTAAAGCGCGGAAAAACGTTCATAAGCAGCTTTCCACCGATTCCAGGCATTTCGAGCACACGCCACTCTTCAGGGTTGGCTTGCAGTCCGGCTACAATTTCGCCGTGCTCCTTCAACACGAAGTAATTGCCCTGGTAAAACAGGTTTTCGAGTGTGAAAAAGCGATGAGAGCGATAAAAGGCGGTCAGCTCCTCCTTAAAAGCAGCCCACTCGTTAGCAGACAAAGCCCCGGCGCTGGCAACCGACCGTGGAGATAACCTGCTAAACACCATAGATGCAAAGGAACCCACCCTGCGAAAGCCAAATTCTTCTGTTAGCCTCCTGGAACGCTCATTTTGAGGATCGAGGTAAGCATAAAATATATTACCCGGCGATGTTTGCCCGAAATAACTCCCTGAAAGCAGTTGATGAATATCGTTTCTGATAACACTGTTCTTTTCCGGCGACTCCAGGTACTGCCCTCCTCTTTTCCTGAACTTTTCATCAAAAGAGAAATACCTGACATAAAAGAGGGTAGTTCCTTTTTCTTCCCTTTTGCAAAAGCAGCAGGTTGCCAGCACTGCCTCTTTCTTCCTCAGGCTAACAAAATAGGGCTCCGGCAGGTGCTGAAGCTTCACTTGCGTTTTGCAGTGCCTGTACACCATGCTATTGCCCGGCGTGCCAATTGTGTTGTTGAGCAGCAGGTTGGTAACACCCGCACTTGGTTCTCTTTCTACCAGCAGCGTTTGCAGTGTTTTTTGCATCGAAAGAAGTTGAGAGGTTTGTCAGAAAATCTTCGAAGTGTGGAGTATAGCCTCATTTATCCTGTTTCTTATTTTCTCGAAAGGGAGAGGCGACCGTAGCTTGGGAGGGTCGATTGAGAGATCTATGTCTTCGAAATAGTGAAGGGCACGTAGAGCAATTAGCGGGTTGGTTTGGGGGTATTTAATCACAAAGAATTCGATCATCTGTTCTACAGAAAAATGCTCGAGAAGCACGTAAATGTCGATGAAGTCCTTCAGTCTCTTGCCAGATCTGTGTATGGCGTTAATCTTCATAGCTGCAATGTCCTCCTTCGATAGAAATGAAATGCCGTCGTAAGTTATTGGCGGCACTACGAATGGATAGTCATGTCTGATAAAGTCGGCCTTAATGTTATTGATATAGCTTAGCAAAACATTTTTTTTGCTAACGCTCACCTCCACCTTGAAAAGGCTGCTCAAGACATCCACCAGCGTTTGCGGATCATATTCTTCCCTTGTGAAGAGATCTATATCGATCGAATTTCTATGGCCTAACTGCAAAGCAAGGGCAGTTCCACCAACCAGATAAAATTTCTGCAATTGGGGCACTGCCTGCAACTGTTGAATTAAGTGGAAAGTCTCTGGCGCAATTATGAACGGGTCTCTATGCAACATGCAACAAGTCGGATTCTAAAAAAAATCTACCAAACTCCTTATCCCGGTCATCCAACTGTGCCGACCAATCGATGGTCTCCAGTATCTGTTCTTTGGTATAGTACCTAACCATTTCCCGCCATTCATGCAAATCACCTCTTTCTATTACCCTTTCGATAACGATCTTGTAAGACTTATCGAAATTGAAGGTTTCATAGTCGTACTCCCACAGCAAACGGGCAGGGATGTTTGGCTTTGTTTTCATAATGAGAATGTAACGGTGCCAAATTTACACATTTAGCCCTTCGGCATCAAATTTCCATTATCTCACCACTTATCAAAGTTACTATGAGGCAAAGCAAGCCGATTGGTCCCGGACATACTTGTTTGTAAAAAAAGTTCAACGATTATGGTTTTTTAAATACCGATCGGTATATTTGCACCATGCGTAATCCCGAGGCAACACGCCACCTGATTGTACAAAAAGCAACCTCCCTTTTTAATACCCAGGGGTATAGGGCTACTTCTATCTCCGACATTACCGCAGCAACAGGAATAACCAAGGGGGCGATTTACGGAAACTTTACGAACAAAGATCAGGTAGCCGAAGCATCATTCGAATACGCTGTGGAGGTAGTGTTGGAAGACATGCGAAAAAAGATAAAGGCCGCGCCAACTGCTCCTCTTAAGCTGAAAGCAATACTGAATTACCACCAGGAATACATCAAAAACCCACCAATTGAAGGTGGCTGCCCGATAATTAACACCTGCATTGAGGCCGACGATAATTATCCGCAGCTAAAATCCAAGGCGGTACGCTCAGTGGCGATCATGAAGGACTCGATCCGAAAAATCATCAACCGCGGTGTGGTGGAAGGGCAACTGAAAAAAGAGACGCCCGCCGACCAGTTGGGAATGCTCATCTATTCTGCCATTCAGGGTGCCATTATTCTTTCGCGGGTGGAGGGTGATCTGGAATCATACAATCTCGTGAAGGACATGTTAACCACGCTGATCGATAATTACACAACTTAATTTTTTTGCTCGTAAAGATACCGTTCGGTATATTTAATATTTCAGTATGAAGAACAAAACCATCATCGAAACTTCAACACCAGAGCCAGCAAAAAAGGAAAAAAGCCGCAACAAGAAGAAGGATCTGCAGGCTGCGTTCCTTATAAAAGGACTGCAAACGCTTCAATACGTCTCACCCCGTCTTACCTCCACTATCATCTGGAACAAATTTACCCGGACTCCCCGAGCCCGCTTCAACGACAACCAGAAGTCGCTGCTGGAGAAAGCCGAGAAAAGCACAATAAACTATAACGGGTACAACCTGCAGGCCTACAAGTGGGCTCCCAAATCGGGCCGGTCAACAGCGAGAATACTCCTTGCACATGGCTGGGGCTCAAAAATTGCCGACTTCCGGCGGATGATTGAGTCGCTGGTTGCCAGCGGCTTTACAGTAGAAGGCATTGATATGAAAGGCCACGGCAACTCGCCAGGAACCCACACTGCCCTGCCCGAAATGAGGGATGTACTGAAAAACCACTACACCAAAGAGGGACCCTACCATGCCATTATCGGCTATTCAATTGGCGGGCTGGCAGCCGGCATTACACTGAACGAGCTTACACCTTCGCTGCATCCCAAACACCTGGTTCTAATTGCTACCCCACCCTACACCCGTTTCTTTTTCAGGGACATTATTGCGCAGGTGGGCTGCAAAGAACGGGTATATGAAGAAATGTGCAATATGGTGTATGAACACTATTTTCAGCCCATTGACTATTTCGACTTGCGAAACAAGACAGAGCAGCTCAGCAATCTCGACATTCACATGGTGTACGAAGAGAGCGACAAGTCGGTGCCTTTTGCTAAAGGTGAGGAGTTAACAAATGCCTTTCCCGGTTCATCATTTGTGCATGTAAAGGGTACTGACCACAACAAGATTATTGCAGACGAAAAGGTGATTTCATACATCCTGGAGTCAGTTGCCGTGAAAGAGCTGGTAGAATAGAAGCGTTTAAAGTCAGGCTGCCCGCAAAAAATCGGGAAAAGCACCTGTACACGGGCAGCCTTTGACTCAAAAAACCTAATTTGCATTCGAACCGATATTGCCCTGCGCCACCAGCGTAGCGAGTTCAGCTGCACTACTGTGCACGTTTACGTACCCATTGTAAACAATCAGCTCACTGTAAGTAACGGCTGTGCCATTGTTGAAGGCCGTCACATTTGTGCGGCTCATGCCCGTGCCCCCATTTACATTGTTCAAGCCAATTACGATTCCTCCCCCGGTTGCCGCATCATTCTGATGAATGTGTGCCGGATGATCGCCTGCTTCTGAAGTGCCAGTCAGGGAAATCACTATCAAAGTTTCTTCATTTTCCCTTTCGTAGAACGTAACTGTGCCAGAAACGGCTTCATCTGCAATCCCGTTGAGGTCGTACGCTGTCGATTCGCCTGTCAATGCATTTTGTCCGATGTCGCCCTGCACTACCAGCGTGCCGAGATCTGAAGCGCTATTATGCACATTGATGTAGCCGTCGTAATCTGCCAGCTCATCATACGTAGTAGTAGTGCCATCGTTGGTTTGGCTTACCGTAGTGACGCTCGTACCTCCCGCCACGTTCGTGAGATCAATGGCTATTCCACCGCCTTCTGCCGCATTATTAGTGTGGATATGGGCGGGGTGGTCGGAACCAGCGGCGGCACCGCTCAGCGAAATGGTGATCCGGGTGCTGTTGTCGTCCAACTCCTCGAAAGTGGCAGTACCACTGGCGCCCGAACTACCCACTTGTGCCAGCGGAAACTCTACCTTGGTGCCTGTTAGCTGAGGCTCGGGGTTTGCACCGTCATCATTCCCACACGATAAAAGCGATAAGGAGAGCGCTGCAGTTGAAAGCATTAACAAATGTTTGAAAGATGGTAAAAAACGTTTCATTGTCTGATTGTTTAGATTTTACAGTTTAGCTACAGTACTTCCAAACTTCACTCAATGGTTGCCTGGCAGGATAAAAAAAATGCACGGTCACGCTACCGGATGGAAACAGACGCCGGCAACCAGTAACGGGCAATATCTAACAAGGTGGCTGCCGTACTTTTCGTGCCAATCAGGTTGCAGCGCATGACTAAAATCACGTGACCAGCTGACAACCGACAGTCCGCAGCCTAAGGGGAAAGTCTACTTTTAAGGCAAATTATGAGCCTATGAAGCCAGACAATTATATCAATACCGATGGTAACACGGCGGTCGCCAATGTTGCCTATGGTTTCGCCGAAGTAGCCGCTATTTATCCTATCACTCCGTCGTCGGATATGGGTGAACGAGCCGACGCATGGAGTGCAGAAGGTCGCAAAAACATTTTTGGTGAAAAGGTAGATGTGGTCCAAATGCAGTCGGAAGCAGGGGCCGCAGGAGCTATCCACGGCGCGCTGTCGGCAGGTGCTATGGCTACCACCTTCACGGCTTCTCAGGGGCTCATGCTAATGGTGCCCAATATGTTCAAAATAGCCGGCGAGATGCTTCCTGCCGTTTTCCATGTTACGGCCCGGTCGCTGGCGTGCCAGGCATTGTCAATATTTGGCGATCACTCCGACGTAATGGCCACCCGCGGCACTGGTTTTGCGATGCTTGCTTCTTCTAATGTACAGGAAGCGCAGGACCTGGCCGTAGTGGCACACCTTTCAACCCTGGAATCAAAAATACCCTTTCTCCACTTTTTCGACGGCTTCCGGACCTCCCATTCCATCCAGAAGATAGTGCCTGTTGACTACGATCTCCTGAAGAGCATGCTGGATATGAAATATGTAGAGGAGTTTAGAGC